>JAEYWW010000094.1 GCA_023428805.1 Armatimonadota bacterium
GCCCTGGACTGGTTGAAGGACCCCTCCGCCGCTGACAGCTACCACCCCATCCTGCTTGACGAGGTTCACATGGCGGTCAGCAAGCCTCGAACCCGACACCAGATTCACCGCGCGATCGACCACCGCGTCCGACTGGGCCGCCGGACATTTCTCTGCTTCAACACGCAGGAGAATCACCGGGCCGCGCGCAATCTGCTCGGCTCCTCACCACTCTGGACAACGGTCACCATCAACGAGCCGACCGAATCCGAACGAGAGCAGATCGTCGCTCGTGTCGCCCTTGCCGCCCGCTGTCGGCTCCATCCCTGCATCGCGCAGATGATCGCGAGGCATCTTCATGGGAATGGCCGCTCGATTGGCGGCGCGCTGAACCGACTGCAGGTCGCGGGTGGTCGCTGGGATCGGCGGGACGACCTTGGGCGTGCTTGCGGCATTCTGATGCCCTACCTTCTCGGCGCGGATGGATGGGACATCCGCGATGCGGTCTACGAGGTCCTAGGCCAATACCTTGAGATGATTGGCCGCGGCACACCGGGAATGAGAACGGATCTCTTCTGCTGGATGATGCGTGATGAAATCATGCTTTCGGAGGAGGAGTGCGCCACATTCCTTGCGGCGAGCCCATCTTCGGTCTACGCGCGGGTCGCGTCGGTGAGAAAGGCCCGGTCCGACGAAGCCTTTGATCAGATGCTTCGTGAAGCGAGGTCCCATGTATTCTCGCGCCTGCTGCATTGCTAGCACGAAACTTGCAGTTGATCCGTTATTAGTTTATGGGGGAACGATCATCCAGGAAGGAGACAAGACCAAGGCCATGAGGCCGCTGCGAGATGTTCAGCTCATCACCCAGCACGTGAGTCCGGAGCACACCACCGAATTCGCGGCGCAATGGATGAAGGAGCTGGACGCCAAAGCCCTGCTTGTGCGCGGCCCCTCCGGCTGGATCGCGATGATCACCGCCCAAGCCGCTCTTGATGCGCCTCATGGGTTGGTGGGCGACGTGATGGCGCCCCTCGAAGACCCGCTGGATGCGGACATGAGCATCCGCGCCGCAACCCTCTCACTGGGCGGCAGGCGACAGCAGGCCGCTCCGGTTGCCGCCGATGGCACGGTCGTCGGACTGATCACCTTCTCCCAGTTGATTGATGAACTCGACCGATCCTATGACCCGTTGACGGGGCTCCCCTGGAGTGATCGGCTGCGGGATTGGGGGGCGAAGATGCTCGCCAATGGCCGGGAGATTTCCATCATCTTCTTCGACCTCAACGACTTTGGGCAGTACAACAAGCGGCACGGACACATCGTCGGCGACCGCGTGATCGTTGAGTTTGTGCGCCACATTTCGCGCTTTGTCCACCCCAGCCGCGACCTGCTCGTTCGGTACGGCGGCGATGAATTTGCTCTGATCAGCCTGCGAAGCGGCGCGGAGGCTGAACTGCTGGGCGGCGAAATCTCGTCCGAGAAAGTCCACGTCGAAGGTGTGGAGGAGCCCGTCGGGTTTGCCGTGGGAGTTTCGGGAGGGAAGCGCTCGACCGAGCGAACCGCCGTTCACTACGCCGCGACGATCGACAACTTGATCTCGCTCGCCAGCAAAAATTGTCTCGCCAACAAGCCGAAATCCAAAACTGCCGAGCCGGAGCCCAGGGAAGAGAATCTCTTCCAGAATCTGCAGGATCGTCTGGAAGGTTCAGACATGGTCCTCCAGGATGCGATCTACCAGCTCAAGCCCAATGGGCAGCGTGTGGTGACGATCATCGCCAAAGGCTCGCAGGATGGAACCGACTCCGCAGTCGTGGTCACAAGACCGCTGAATGAGGAGACCGAATCGCAGCTCTTGGACGTGCTTTCCAAGCCTGCGGAATAACTCGTCCCAGCATCAGTCATGCCGGGCCGTCGCGCATCGTATTCTACAAAGAGATGAGCGACGAATCTGGCAGCCGATCCTTGGAGCTTGTGAAGCGCATTGAGGCGTCGGCCTCCAACACCGATCCCAAGCTCCAAAACTATCTCGCCGCCCTTCGAGCCGAGTTGGAGCAGGATGAAAGGAGCCGGGACGAGGAGCGCCAGCAGCTTGCCGCGCTGAGCGAAGCCTACGACAAGCTGACCGCCCCTGCAAATCGCATCGGCGTCTTTCTCAAGCACTTGGATGATGGGCTCGCGCTGGCGGCCCTGGGCGACACCGAATTCGCAGTTCAAGTCGATCCGGCAGTGAACGTAGAATCGCTCATTCCCGGAGTGAGAGTCCGGTTCAACGAAGCTTATGCAATTGTCGGCGTTCTCGATTCCATCGGCATCGGCGGGCTGATCCGCATATCAGAGGCCATGGCTGATGGACGGCTCCGCGTGGGAAGCGACGCGCCAGGTTCAGCCAGCCGACTCGTGAGCCGCGCGGCATCGCTTGCGGAAGTGGAGATCAAGGCAGGAGACGAGATCATGCTGGATGCCACCGGCCGTCTTGCGGTGGAACATTTCCCCAAAGCCGAGGCGAAGGATTATTTTGTTGAAGATGTCCCGATCACTCCCTGGGAGAAGATCGGCGGACAGGGCGAGGCGATCAGCTTGATCCGGGAAACCATCGAGCAGCCCATGCTCTATCCCGATCTCTACAAGGCCTACGAAAAGAAGCCCGTCAAAGGCATCCTCCTCTACGGCCCCCCGGGATGCGGCAAAACCATGATCGGCAAAGCCATCGCCTACAACCTTGCGAAGGAGTATTCCGAACGACTGGGGAGGGAGGTCAAGGAATGCTTTCTCCACATCTCAGGTCCGAAAATCCTCAACATGTGGCTCGGCGAAACCGAGCGCATGGTTCGAGAAATCTTCGCAACAGCGCGGGAGAAGGCAAAAGACGGTCAGCTTGTTGTGATCTTCATGGACGAGGCTGAGTCGATTCTTCGGACACGTTCGGGAGGCCGGCATCTGAACATCAGCAACACCGTCGTCCCGCAGTTCTGCGCCGAGATGGACGGGCTGGTGGAGTTGGAGAATGTTGTCCTCGTGCTCACGAGCAACCGTCCCGACTACATCGACCCCGCCATCCTGCGTCCCGAGAGAATCGACCGCAAAATCAAAATCAAGCGGCCCGACCACGATGCCGCCAAGACGATTCTCTCGCTCTACCTCTCCCCTAATCTCCCAATCGCTCCCGAAGAGAGCGAACGCTTTGACGGACCTGCGTGCGCGAGAAAGGCCCTCATCGAATCCTCGCTCGCCCACCTTTGGCGCAATTCCAAGGAAACGGAATTCCTCAAAGTCAACTACCGGTCGGGCTCCAACGAAGTCCTGCACTGGCGCGATATGGTGAGCGGCGCGCTGCTCAAATCAGTCGTCGATCGCGCGAAGGACGCCGCCATCCGTCGCGCCATCACAGACCCCGATCATCCTCACGGCCTGGCCGAGGCCGACCTCAAGAACGCCATCGAAGATGAGTTCCGTGAGAATGAAATCTTCCCCAAGAGCGACACCTTGGAGGATTGGTTGAAGCTGATCGATGTCGAGCCTGAACTGGTCGCGGCGGTGAAGCCAATCCGACCGGAAAAGGGCGTCGGGTTTGCGGAACGCAGCGTGATCTAACCTCACATTGTGGTGCGGATTGCGGCCCGCACCACAATGCGAGTCCCAGCTTTCCTGCCCGCTTTTCAACCTGCGCCCGCATAATCAACCCTTGTGAACCGCCCGTCCAAGATGCTCCCGCAGGCGGCGATCTTTCTGACCGTGATGCTGGATCTGCTGGCGTTCGGCATGGTCATTCCCGATATTCAGCTTCGCGGCGAGAAGCTGGTCACATCGCTTCTCGGCGAGCAGGGCGCAGCGGGTCAGATGGGAGGCATTCTGATCGGGCTCGGGATCAGTTCCTACTCGATCATCCAGTTTATTTTCGGCCCAATCATGGGACGATGGAGCGATTTCATCGGACGTCGGCCCGTGCTCATCGTCACAACCATCCTCGCGGTTCTTTCCTCGCTTGTCTATGGTTTTGCGACCGAGTATTGGGTGCTGCTGCTGGCTCGCAGTCTGCAGGGCCTGGCAGGTGCGAACTTGGGAGTCGCCTACGCGTATGTCTCCGATTCCTCGGAGCCTGATCAGCGAGCCAAGGCGATGGGGCAGTTGGGAGCGGCCTTCGGCATCGGATTCCTGCTTGGTCCGCCCGTCGGGGCGCTGCTGGTCAAGGCCGGAGGCGGAGGGCCATTCGTGCTCGGCCTCGCCTCAGCGGGAATGAGCCTGATCAATCTCTGGTTCGTCTGGTTCTTCCTCCCCGAGTCTCTGCGCAAAGAGAATGTCGCAACCCTCAAGGAAAACCGCTTTGCGATGATGGCGCGGGCATTCCGGACTCCGGCTCTGGGCGTCCTCCTCGCCCTTTTCTTTGTGGCGAATTATGCTTTCGCGAACTTGGAGAGCACCTTCTTTCTGCTTGCGGAGACGCGCTACCTTCTGGATCAATTCCAGGCGGCGCTGGTTCTGGTCATTGTCGGAGGGACCAGCGCATTTGTTCAAGGCTTCATCGTCCCTCGCATCACGCCCGCATTGGGCGAGGTCAAAATCCTCCGCATGAGCTATGCGCTCCAGGCGCCGTCGCTCGCGATTCTTCCCTGGACCATGCCGTGGCTTCCGCTGATTCTCGGGACGATCTTTCTGAGCTTCGCCAGCGGGATCGGTCAGCCCAGCATTTCGAGCCTCATCAGCAAGGCGACTCCCCCCAATATGTCGGGCGGAATCTTCGGGGTGACGCAATCGCTCGGCGCGATCGCCCGCATCGTGGGGCCATTGACCGCGATTCCGATGTTGAAGTTCAAGTTCTGGCTGCCTTACACTTTTGCCGCCGTATTGCTTCTTGTGCCGCTGATCGGGATGCTGTTGTTCAAGGAATTGGAGCCGGAGGCCGCTCCCGAGGCGGTATTCTAACGTGGCTTCCATGTCGCCCGCCCGCCGACGCTTGACCTGCTCCGATGGAGGGATTTTTGGCCTCTGAGCGCCGCCCCATCGCCGGGTCGATCCTGGG
>JAEYWW010000095.1 GCA_023428805.1 Armatimonadota bacterium
CTTCGATAATGCACCCTGGTCGACTGCTCATGATGCAGACGCGGTCGGCAAGAAACACAGCTTCATCGACACTGTGGGTCACGATTACGGACGTCACATGTCGTTCGCGAAGCCACTTTGAAAGGTCGACTGTCACCCTCATGCGCGTGAGTACGTCAAGGGCCCCCAACGGCTCATCGCAAAGCACCAAGGTCGGATTTGCCGCCAGCGCCCTTGCGATTGAGACTCGTTGTTTCATCCCTCCCGAAAGTGCATTAGGCTTGAATTCTGCGAACGCGACGAGCCCGGTCATTTCGAGCACAGTATCGACTTCCTTGTGGGCCGTGTTGCGCTTTCGGACAGATCTGAAGTGAAGGGGTAAGGCAATGTTGTGGCGCACCGTAGCCCATTCGACGAGCGCGGTGTCCTGAAACACGGCTCCGATTGTGCCGCGCTTGCGTGCGACATCCGGTGCGACGCCATCGATCAAGACGGAACCGGTTGTCGGTTGAACAAGGCCCAGAATGCAGCGAAGGAGTGTGGACTTTCCACAACCCGAAGGGCCTACCACGGCGACGATCTCACCCGGCATCACTGCAAAGTCGATGCTCTTAAGAGCGATTACCGGAACGGGGCCTCCGCGATAAGACACGGATACCCCTTTGCAGTCGACAACGAGCGTCTCGATTTTGCTGCTCCTGCTACTTCGCGGCCTTCGCCGCTTCCCAGAATTTCAGTTCAATGGCGTCTGCGACTTCCACTGGTTTCGTGATCTGCTTTGACTCGACCAATATCTTCTTGGCTGTCTCGTAGTCAGTTGCGCTGATGTATCCAATGCCCTTGCCAGGCTGAAGGGCCTCGCGGGAGAAGACAAGCTCAAGTGCCGACCTAAGCTGTGCGACCTGCTCTTCCTTTGCGAGTTCCTGGTTGGATTTTACGATGATCTCAACAGCCTCTTCCGGATGATCTTTCGCATACTGCCAGCCCTTCAGGATCGCTCTTACGACCTTGGTGACCAACTCCGGATTTTTATCCGCATACGACTTCGTGGTGAACACGACATCACCAACAATGGCGCACTCGTAGGTATCGGGAGAGATGATGGTCAGCTCATCAATTCCGACCCCGCTCTTAAGGATTTGATTGAGCTCGTTGTAAGTTGTGACCATGCTGACATCGTATTCGCCCTCGAGGAAGGGGGCGGTCGTAAAACCTTGCGGAATCACTTCCACATCCTTCTCGGTCAGGCCAACCTTACCGAGCATGGCCATAAATTCCACCTCATCTCCTCCTGTCCAAAGCCCGACCTTGCGGCCCTTGACATCCTTGAGCGTCTTGATGCCCGTCGACTTCTTAGCTACGTAGCGATTTGCACTGTCCTGGAATTCCTGAGCGACGGCGATCAAGTCGGCGCCGTTGCTATTGGCGGAAAGGATCGAATTGGGAATCGTGATTCCCATATCATCTGTTCCCGACGCCACCGTCACGTGCGGCTTGAGGTCTGGTCCGGCGGGCCGAATATCCAGGTCGATGCCTTCTTCCTCGAAAAATCCTTTGCCATCGGCAACGAGCACTCCGGCAAATTGGGCCTGCGGAACCCACAACAGCCGAAAACTCACCTTCTGCAGAGTCTGCGTGGGTTGTTTTTGAGTGTTCTGGCAACCGCAGCCGCCCAAGCTGGCCATAAGGACAAGGCCGGCAGCAACAACTGCCATGGCGCGCCCGCTCCAGAGATTATGGGACAACTTATTCTGAGTCTGGGTGAACCACAACATAGATTCTTTTCCTTTCGCCATCACTGGCATCCGTCAATTCAGCTCCATTTGAACTCTTCGCCTCTGTCAACTTGTCAGGGTCGTTCAAGACTCCATCAATTTTTTCACGAAGCTTCAAGAAAAACGCGCCTCTCCAAACGGAAACGACATTGTCAGGCATTTTCTTCCAGAGCATGCCCAACCCTTCGCCTAAATTCCCCGGCACATCGTCGTAAGGGAGAGCCAAGAAACCCTCATAGGCAGATGGCTTGCCTCCTTGAGGCGTCATCTCGTATAGGACAATTTGAGTGTCGTGATAGAGGATGGCGAAGCCCGCACGCTCCGACATCTCAAGTTCAATTCCGATGAGATGACCTCGAAATCGCCTTTTTTGTCCGTACTCCCTGACATCCGCACAAAGAATCCGAAACGAATTGGCCGCATCTGACAAAACACCCTGCGAGCCACTAGGGAACACGTAGATGCACATGAACGCCTTGTCCTCCAACCGCTGGATCAGTTCGGAAACCGCCCCGCTTATCGCGCCTTCTCCGAACTGGGTGCTGGAGACCACCCAGAGTCGAGCAAGCTGCTCGTGATCATCGTAAACTTGAAGGTCTTGCCACGACCATAACCCCATCTCAATGGGAAGTCTGGGTGACCCCCTTACCTTTCGAATCTCCTTGAGTTCGGCCCAGCGATCAAGCATTTCGCTGGATGGCCTTGATTTCTGATACGGGCCCGTGGACTTCATCCAGCGATAGACAGTTTGATCTGTTGTTTCGAGCGCGACACCAAGCTCCATCGCAGTTCGGTCGTGCTTCTTCAGAAAACTGCCTACCAACGCGGCGAGCCTCTGCTTGCTCGCTTTCAACGAATCCGTACCAGCCTTCTGGGACACCAATGCTCCAAGTGCTTCAGCGGCTGCTCTGATCTCTTCAACGTCAGCGTGAAATGGACCCTGTTCCCCTGCTCCAAGAGCATAACTGTCTTCGTTCGGCATTTCGGAAACTCATTGTAGCTCACAAAAACCATTCAACGTGAGTCAATCTTAGTTATTGTCGTTATCTTTTCTTTCGTCATCACATTGAAAACTTTGCGTTGACGGCACATTCGAGGACTCCTTGGCCGGCAGACCCATATGGGCCTAAAGGCCCAAAATGATCGTGTTGGCCATGTAATGCGCCGTAAGATAAGGCCAGCTATATAGTGCAACAGTAAGAGCTATATATTAACTATTGGAAAATACATATGCCAGCCTACAAAAATCATCACGACCCCCGATCTCACTATGGTGGGTTTCTTCGCGAAGCCCTGTGGCTTCTCGAAAGGGGGTTTTCTCCCGAGGAAGTCTGCGCTGCGCTGGGATCTGCCGCCCAAGAGCAGGGTATTGACCTTGGCTTAATCGCCGACGTAACCGACCCGATGGAAGCAGCATTTCTCTTGCTTCGTGCCCAGCGCGCCGAACGTGAGCACATCTTGGCGGAGTTGCAGGAGCGCGACCTGCTGGTTGCTGGAGAATTGCCTCCCCGCGAGCTCGAGGTTCTCGTCCGATCGGGTGCCCGGGTAAGCCAGATTCATCGTCCTGGTCCTCACGGGGATCGACCGCCTCACTTCCGCCATTTCGCGGACCTCGGATTCCACGGTTTTACGAACTTTGAGGATGTCGCAGTTCAGAGGTTCTCGGTTGTGATCGTGCACGGATATCGGTCGGGTGACAACTGGATCGTTTCGAACCTTGCAAGCACCGCGCTCGCGTCTTTCCGCGATGCGGAAGGCTTCGTCGTCCCTGCTCGCCACGATCACGGCTTTTCCGATTCTGTCGGCGCCGATCGACTCCGCGTGATGCGGCTTGTTTAGATCGTCTCGGGGG
>JAEYWW010000133.1 GCA_023428805.1 Armatimonadota bacterium
CCGCCCGATTGTTCAAAGAGGTGCCGGAACGGGGTG
The DNA here is from genome assembly GCA_023428805.1 of Armatimonadota bacterium. GTDB lineage: Bacteria > Armatimonadota > Fimbriimonadia > Fimbriimonadales > Fimbriimonadaceae > JAEYWW01. The sequence continues at coordinate 37 of JAEYWW010000133.1, forward strand.
AGCGGAATTCCTTCCTGAACGCGCGGTTCAACATCAAAGTCGATCGGCTGCCCATTGAGGCTGATCTTGAAGGCTCCGCTGACCGGAACCCTAGCGCCATAGTTGATCGAAACAACGCCGGGAACATTCGACGCATGCCGCAGTTCGGGTTTGCTTCCAATCTTCGCATTGCTGGTGTTGGCCGCGCTGCGGTTCAGAGTCGGGCGAAGCGCCTGCTGTCCGGCAGCCTGCCCTCCGCCAACCTTGGTTGATTTTGTCGATGCGAGCTGACCGACTGCGGGAATGATCGTGTTGGCCGCATAGACCGCGCTGCTGCCCGTCGGCATCTTGGCGACCAAGGCCGGGTCGCTGGCCGTGCCTTTTCCGCCATTGCCTAGGCGGAGGCCATTCGCCATGCCGCCTGTGTTGGTGTCGATGTTGTTGCCGACCGGGTTGGAACCTCCGTCTCCCTGGCGGTCAGTGCGTCCTCCGGGGTTGTTGACGAAGACGCGCATCTTCTCGGTCTTGAAGGTGTTGTTGTTTTTGTCGACCACCCAGGCCTGCACATCGTGCCACCCATTCTTGATGCGAAGGGTGTCCCACATGTAGGTGTAGGGCGGGAAGTTCTTCATGACCATCAGTTCATCGTCGATGAAGAAGCTCACAAAAATGTTCTTGAGTTCCTGGCGGAGTCCCAGGCTGATTTCGACCGGACCTTGGATTGTCGCGCCTTGTCGCGGCTTCTCAAGGAAGACGGGGCCGACACCAGAACGGTCGACATTCACCGTGGTCTTCTCGGAGCCGACGACTTTGCCGTCCGCATTGTAGAGAATGACCTCGACGACGTTGTCGCCAGTTTCCAGCGAAGCGAGGTCAAGGGTGAAGCTGGTTTCTCCACTGGCCTTGGTGTCGCTGACGCTTCGGGTTGCCGCGCCCACTCCATTGATGCGCAGTTCCACGAGGACCGCTGTCGCTCCATCGTAGCGCACGGTCAGAGTTCTGTTGTTCGCGGCGCGGTTGATCATCACCGTGGCATCGAGAACTCCGGCCTGAGCCGCTCCCGTCACCAATGCAAGACCCGCCAAAACGATCAACTTCATTGCGAAGTGTGATTTCATCCTTCTCCACCCCAGAGCACCCAATTGGGCGCATTCCCAGCTATTGTGCCTCACTTGAGTCTATGGATGTCAACCCCACAGACTGAAATGAAGTGAACTTTTCGCCGTTTACATCGGTATAACACGATTCGGTCTTCATGCCCGACGCTTCTTTTTCACATTCTTTTCCCCTGAAACATGCTGTGGAGGCGGCGACGGACTGGTCGGTCGCCTGGCATCACGACCGATTCCTCTTGAAAGCAAGTGGTTGGCGCAACGAACCGTGGCGGCATGAGGTTTTGTGGGCTGGTGAACCGGGAGATGTGGCATTTCTCGAGATCACAGGCGACAATGTCGCCGATGAAGATCTGATCTGGGCGCGCCAGCTCGCGGCCATGTCCGCCATGCCTGTCGCGGTGCTCTGCCAGGTTCCCAACCAGCCGATCTTCGATCTTTTTGAAGATGATCTGATCGCGCACTCCTTTGTCGAATATCTGCGGACTGATTCTGTGGAGTGGCCCCTGCTCGTGCCGATGGTGCGGTCTGTCTTGGCCGCGATGGACATGCTTCAACAAGAGCGGGGAGTCCAGAAGTTCGTTGTCACCGGGGCGAGCAAGCGCGGTTGGACGACCTCGCTGCTGGCGGCCCTCAACGATCCGAGGGTCATCGGAATCGCCCCGCGAATCTTCGACAATCTCAATTTCCCAGTTCAGCTTGCAAGGCAAATCGAAGCGTGGGGCGAGCCGAGCGAGGAAATCGACCCCTATGTCCAACGCGGCCTCCACCAGGTTCTGCAGACCCGGGAGGGAGAAAAGCTGCTGGAACTCGTTGATCCGTGGCTCATGCGGGACGCGATCCAGGTTCCGACGCTCATCATCAACGGCGCGAATGATCCCTTCTGGATGCCCGATGCCCTCGGCGTTTATTGGGGCGGGCTGCCGGGCGCGCACCACTGCCTCGTTCAACCCAATGTGGGACATTCTCTGGGCGATATTCGGTATTGGGGGCCGACGATCACCGCTTTTTCGCGTGCGTGTCAGGCAGGTGAGCTGCTTCCTTCTCCGACGCTTGAGATTTCTGAAGACTCGGCTGTTGGTCAGTGCGCGGGAATGTCCAGTTGGGAACTCTGGGTGGCGGAAGCGGAGGGGATGCGATTCGCGGAGGCGGTGTACGAACTCGCGGGCACAAGCGAAGCCGGGTCAATTCCCCTCCCCGTCTCAAGCCGGGATCAGGCCATCCTGCCGATCTTCAACATTGCAAACTATCGGCTGTCGCTGCCAATTCAGATACGGGCCAAGAGAGGTTTTTGACTGGCGGAGTGGGCTGCAAAAAGCCCGCTCTCACGCCGAGAATCTACGACCCGACGTGCTCAGGCTTCGGGCCGGTTTCGGCCACGACCACGCTGTCGATGCCGCCCCGCACATTGAAGTAGGCCGTCACGCGCATCCAGCGGGGGGAACAGCAGGCAGCCAGTTCATCCAGCAGGCGGTTCGTCACGGCTTCATAAAAGATGCCCTCATTCCGAAAGCTGTAGTAGTACAGCTTCAGCGACTTAAGCTCAATGCAGGATTGATCGGGGATGTATGAGAGCTCGATCGTCGCGAAATCCGGCTGGCCCGTCTTCGGGCAGACGCTTGTGAATTCCGGGCAGTTGTGGGTGATCACATAGTCGCGCTGGGGCGCCGGATTCGGAAACGTCTCGATCTCAAAGCTCATGACTGCCAAGGTACCGCCAAGCTCATCCCAGGCTCTGGACCCAGCCGGGTAAATTCAAACCGATGGTCGCCATCGTTTTTCCCGGACAAGGATCGCAGAGGCCCGGCATGGGGCGCGAACTCGTGGAGGGGCATTCCGCCGCCCGACTGGTCTTCGACCGGGTGAGCGCCGCAGTTGGACTGAACGTCGCCGCACTCTGCTGGGAAAGCGACGAGGAGACCCTTCGCCAGACGCAGAATGCTCAGCTCGCGCTCTACACCTGCGGCCTCGCGGCCTGGGAGGCGCTGAAGGCAGATGCGAAAGACCTCAAGCCTCAGGCGATGGCGGGGCATAGCGTGGGCGAATACGCCGCCCTCGCCGCCGCGAATGTGGTCAGCATCGAAGACGGAGCGCGGCTTGTTCGCCGGAGGGGAGAAATCATGGCCGCGTCGGGTCAAAAACGCCCTGGCACCATGGCCGCCGTTCTCGGTTTGGATCGCGAGCCTCTGGAAGCGGCATTGCGCGAGATCACCGATGGTGTCGCCGTCGTCGCCAACGACAACTGCCCGGGTCAGTTGGTGATTTCGGGAGATGTGAACGCCGTTCAGGCCGCGACAGCCTTCCTCCCCGAGCGCGGTGCGAAAAGAGTGCTGCCGCTCAATGTCAGCGGAGCATTCCATAGTCCGTTGATGGAGGAGTCTGCGGCGGAGATGGCGAAGACCTTGGCCCAAGTGACGTTCTCACCCGCTGATGTCCCGGTCTACAGCAACGTGACGACGGAGCCGGGCGCGGATTGGGCTCAGTTGCTTGAGGCCCAGTTGAAAAGCCCCGTTCGGTGGACTGAATCCATGCAGAACCTGCTTCGAGACGGTGTGACGGCGATCATTGAGTGCGGAAGCGGGGAGGTGCTCTGCGGAATGATGAAGCGGATTGACCGCGAAACAAAAAGCTACAAGGTCGCCGACATGGCCACCTTGTCCGAAGCGGTGGAAGGAGTGAAGGCATGAGTCGATTTGAAGGAAGAGTGGTCATCGTCACTGGCGCGAGCCGCGGGATTGGGCGTGGAATCGCCGAGGCGTTCGCCGCCGAAGGCGCGAAAGTCGCCTGTGTCGCCACCAGCGCGGCCAACGCGCTCAAAACGGCTGAATCAATCGGCGGCAAAGCCTATGGCTGCGATGTTTCCAGCGCGGCTTCGGTGGAGGAGACTTTTGCGAAAATTCAGGAGGAGTTGGGCACTCCCTGGGCGCTTGTCAACAACGCGGGGATGACCAAGGATCAGTTGATGATGCGGATGTCGGAAGACGATTTCGACCGGGTGATCGCCGTCAATCTCAAGGGCGCATTCCTGACCACAAAGGCCGTCACGCGCGCCATGATGAAGGCCCGTGAAGGGCGGATCATCAACTTCTCCAGCGTGAACGGGCTGCATGGCGCGGCCGGTCAAGCGAACTATGCCGCCAGCAAGGCGGGCCTCATCGGCCTCACCATGTCCACGGCCAAAGAACTGGGTTCGCGCGGCATCACCTGCAACGCCATCGCTCCGGGCTTCATCGAGACAGATATGACCGATGAGCTTTCAGAAGAATTCAAAGAGCACGTCCGCAAAACCGCTCCCATCGGCCGCCTGGGCACACCCGCCGACATCGCCCCCGCTGTCCTCTTCCTGGCCTCGCCGGAGGCCGGATACATCACCGGACAGACCCTGGTGGTCGATGGCGGCCTGATGATCTGAACCTGCGCGTTGAGATTGGAGTATTGCAAGTTTGCGCAGGTTGATTGTTGTGGCATGGGCGTCCCGCCCATGAGTCTCCCGGGCATC
>JAEYWW010000255.1 GCA_023428805.1 Armatimonadota bacterium
CTATGGACAAGACGCAGGCATTCGACCCGAACCGCACCGTGATTGGCGGCGCGGATTTGAACCGCACCCAGGCGATGCCCGGCCCGCTGAGCGCAGGTGATCCCAATCGCACCACTGCTTTTGCTCCCCCGCAGACCGGGATGCAGGTGATGGTCACCCCGAGCCGGACGGCGACGATGGCGAATGGTCCGGCAAGGGAGCAGTTCCTGCTGGAACTGGTCGCCCCCGGCGAAGGACCGACTTTAAGCGGCTTTGTCGGGCAGGGAACCCGGACGCCCCTCAACCTCTGCCTGGTCATTGACCGATCCGGTTCGATGGAGGGGCCGCCGATGGAGTACGTGAAGCAGGCCTGCGCCTACGTCGTCGATCTACTGAGCCCGAATGATGTGCTCAGCATCGTGGTGTTCGACGAGATTGTGGAAGTCTTGATGGCTCCCCAACGGGTGACGAACAAGGAGGCGGTCAAGCAGGGGATTTCTCAACTGCAGCCCGGATACACGACCAACCTGTACGACGGCATCACCTTGGGCGCGCAGCAGCTTCAGCAGCTTCAAGACCCGGGCCGCGCGACGCGGATGATTGTGTTTTCCGATGGTGAGCCGACTGCGGGCATCAAGGATTTCTCCAGTCTGGTTCAGCATGCGGGGAACACTCGCCAGCAGGGAATCAGCATCACTTTTCTCGGTTTTGGGCAGGAGTACAACGAAGAATTGCTGGCGTCGATGGCAAAGCGGGCGGGCGGAAACTATTACTACATCCCGCAGCCGCAGCTCATTCCCGAAGTGTTCCGCGCCGAGCTGGAAAAGCTCATGACGGTCTCCACAACCAATGCGCACCTCGAATTGAAGTTCGCGCGGTGGGTGGAGTTGAAGGGCCTGACGGGGATGTCGCCCTCACCGGGTCAGAAGGAGGCGGTGGTCGAGCTTGCCGATCTTGAGCGCGGCGCGGCCATGCAGATCGTGATCGACCTGGAGTTTCCCAATCATCCGCTGGGGCATTACCGCGTCGCTTCCGGGCGATTGACGTGGACCGATGCAGGCTCCGGTGCTCCGATGTCGCAGGACCTGGATTTCGTCATGGAGTTCACGGCTGATCCGGCAAAATTCTCCGCCCCCGGCGATCCGCGCGTCGCATCGGCCGCGCAGGTTTCCCTGGTCAGCCGAACGGTCGAGAAGACGATCATGGGCCTCAAAACCCAGGCGATCACCACCGCGCAGGCGATGCAGGATCTCCAGCGCACTCAGGCTCTCCTGATCGGCGAAGGCCGCGCCGCCGAAGCCCGCGAAGTCACGCTGGCGATGCAGGCCATCCAACGCGGCGACACGGGCGGAGCAGAGAAGACCTTGATGGGCGCGGTCGTCCAACTCGATCAAGGCAAACGCCAGAGCTGACTTTTTGGGGCGCGTGCTGGTGGTGCACCTCTCCAGAGGTGCAAGCTTGCGCAGGAAGAGCCCCAGAATCAGCGTTTATCGTCTTCGTCGGATGAGACACTATCCTCGAACAGCTTGCGCAGCTTCTCCCTTTCTGCCCGTTCCTGCTCGCGGTCCCGGACATTCGTGATGAATTTGTCGAATTCCCGCTGCTCTTTCTTGGGCGCCCGAACTTTCTGCAGGCGTCCGTAGGGCAGCGCGAGCTTTCCACTTCCATAGAGCCAGGCGAGAATCAGAGGCAGGCAGACGATCAAACCGAACAGGGGCGCTTCGTTGCCCGTCGCAAAGAGGGCGAGGATGGCGATCAACACGGCCAGCCACCGCCCCTGAATGGGAATCACGGCAAAGAGACGGATGACTTCGCCCTGATTCCGCGCGCACCACACAATGCTGATGAACGCGGCCGGCAGATGCACCCCATAAAGGATGCCCGGCAGGCTCATTCCAACAGCGTAGGCGAGCGCGCCGTGAACGACCGACGAGATTCCGAAGATTCCGAGAAGCCATGCTGTGCCGAGGTCTTTCTCAAGAGGCCTCCCGATCGCCCACAGCCAGTAAGCCGTGCAGACGATTGCAAAGGCGTGACGTCCATTGCCCGAGCCTGCAAAGATATAGGTGATGATCGACCAGGGATGCGCCGCGCCCGGAGGAGCGATCAGCATCATGTTCATAGCCATGAACAATTGGATTTCGTCGCTGAACCAGGCGAGAACGTAGGGGACGACCGCCAGACCCACAAGAACCCAGACCCCCCATCCTGCGGGAATCGCGACGGGCCTGCGGCGACCAAAGTTGGACATCACGGCTATTTTAGTTCAACCCGGCTTCGGGTGTAAGATCGAAGGGGATGTTGTGGTACGCGATCTGGGCGGATGGAGAGCGCTATGGGCCGGTCGATGAATCGGAGGTCCGAGTCTGGCTGGACGAGCATCGCGTGACCCCCGAAATGATCGTTGAATCCGAAGACGGACTCAAGAAGATTACGGTCGGGGAGCTTCTCGGGCTCGTCGCAGATGAGCCGAACCCATCCGAGGCTGGCGAATTGAGCTGGCCGTCCCTGCAGGAAGTGGAGACTGAGCCCGAGGAACTGGCGATCAGCCTTCCAGACCCGCCCAGTGATAACGCGCTCATCACCGAGCAGTCAGCCGAATTGAGCTGGCCATCCCTGCAGGAAGCGGAGACTGAGCCCGAGGAGCCCGTGGTCAATCTTGCCGACCCTCCGGGCGATGACGTGCTCATCACCAAACAGGAATACGCCCAAGTCTTCGCGTCCCGCGCCAAGCCTCAACCCGTCCAGGCTTCACCGGAAGCGCACAAGGCGTATGTGGGAGCTTTGATCTGCACCTTCGCGGGGCTGGCGGTGCTGTGCTGCCCGGTCATGCCGTTCTTCGGACTGATCTGCGCTCTTCGGGCAAAGACGCTGGGGCATCCCAAGTCTCAAGCCGCTTTGGCGGTCGCGATCGGCGGCCTCGTTTTCTCAATTCTGTTCTGGATCGTGATCGGGAATCTCCCGCCGAGTTCACGGTGAATCACGGGCGGGCGGCAAAGTACTCGATAATGGAGGATTCGCTGTCTCGCAGCATTTGGAGCCTTCCGTCGTCGTGAGCCTCCAAAATTTCCCAACGCACTCCATCGTGATGCCTGAACTCCCTGGTGAGTTCAGGATCCATGACGTGGAGTGTGACCTCGCCTTTTGCATCTGAGATCCAGAGCGCGAGAAGGCCTCTTTCAATTTCCTCGTACTGAAGTCCCCGCGCTGACTGAACGGCTTGTTCCAGCGATTCCAGCCAGATAGGCACGTGAGCGGCAGGAATCTCACGGACGGAGGATGAGCGGTTCAAATAATTTGCGAATCGACTCACTCTGGCTCCATCTACAGGCACAAAAAATGGCGCCGTCGGAGGGACTCGAACCCCCGACGCCCTCCTTAGGACGGAGGCGCTCTATCC
>JAEYWW010000100.1 GCA_023428805.1 Armatimonadota bacterium
CCAGCTTTCTCGCCTCCTCACAAACTGGTTGAAAACGACTTGTATCGACTGCATGAGGAAGGATCTGGATGGAGAAAGGAGGTTCCTGCCCGGGTGTCAACCAATGGGTGAAGTGGCGGCGCAAACCCTCTCCAAATGTTGAGGTCAGTGCGCAGACGGTGTCAAATGGGACCGCCGGTGCATCCTTGAGAGAAATGAGCTTGTCGGCGAGGCTCTGCTGTCCCTGGCTGTGGGTGTCCACCAGGATTGGCGTTGGCCCTGCGGCAAATTTGTCGCGGAGATAGCGGTCGCGCGGAAGCCAGTAGGGGTCGCGGCACCAGAGAATTCGCTCCGCTCCATCGGCCCAAATTTCAGGCAGCGAAGTGATCGGGAGAAAGCGCAGGATGCCCTTTCCCATGCGCTCAGGAGGGAGGATGGCTTTGGCTGCTTCCTCCAGCACCGGGCGATTTGCGATCATTCCTGGCGGCAGAAACACTTCAAGGGCATTGACTTCGGCCCGCCCCGCGAACGCCTTGAACTGGGTTTGGATGGAGAGGTTTGCTCCATGAAGCTGCCCCCCCTCGAAATTCGCGTTGAAATACGTCAAATCCTCACAGATCATCGAAACGGTGAAGGTGTGGCCGGACATCTGGGCTGAGTCTACACGGCGGTACGCTCTCAACGGGATGAAGAGGGAGTGGGATGCAGACTTTTCCGTGACTGATGAAGATGCCGTCCGGCTGATCGAGTCTCAGTTTCCCGAATTCGCTCCGGCCTCGCTTGAACTGATGGGAGTGGGTTGGGACAACTGCGCCTATCGGGTGAACGGGGATTTTGTCTTTCGATTCCCGCGTCGCAAGATGGCGGTGGATTTGATGCGCGTGGAGGCCTCTGTGCTGCCGCGCCTCGGCGGCCTTCCGTTGGCGATTCCGCTTCCGGAGTGGATTGGTGCGCCGACCGAGGACTATCCGTGCCCGTTTGCGGGATACCGGCTGATCGAAGGAGAAACGGCAGACCGTGTGGACTTGAGCTTGGAGGATCGGGCGTCCTGCGCGGCGCCGTTGGGAGAATTCCTCAAGGCGCTGCATTCGCTTCCTGTTCTCGCTGGAGACGGACCGGGCGATGAACTGCGTCGGGCTGATCTCGGATATCGCATTCCGAAAGCCCGCGAACGCGTCTTGACCCTGGAGGAGCGATGGCGCGCGCCAGCACTCGCTTATCTTGATCAGATCGAAGGGGCTGATTGCGGCCATGGGCCGCTTGCGTGGGTGCATGGCGACCTCTACGCGCGTCACATCCTTGTGGACTCGAACCGCACTCCCCGAGGTGTGATCGATTGGGGAGACATGCACGTCGGCGACCCGGCGCTGGATTTGAGCATTGCGTACAGTTTTCTTCCGGTAAATTGCAGAAACCTGTTCTGGGAAGCCTATGGACAGGTGGATGAAGCTGCGCAGTTGCGTGCTCGATTCCGTGCAGTATGGTATGGGGCAGTCTTGATTCCTTACGGTGAAGCGGAGAGGGATATGAGGATCAAGATGGCGGGTGAAACTGCGCTGCTTTGTGCGTTGGATATCTAAGTATTTTCGCAACTTTGCGAGGCAATAGTGCATAAGTCAAGAAGAGTGGCAAAGGGGTCGCGTTGGCTTTGGTTGTGGATTTCGTCTTTCGGGCTGTTGGCAGTGCTCGCGGTCATTGTCATCTTCATTCCACGCCGTCCTTCAACGAGGCTGGGGACTTTCAATCAGCTTCTGAGTAGCTTTCCGGTATCAGCAAGAGGAGTTTATTGCTTCGATTCACTAGAACTGAAAACTCTGAAGTCGGACTTTGGGTTTGACTGGCCAAATCGTCAGGTCGAAGCTTCAGTAGAGGCTGAACTGGCCGACGTGCGTACGGCAATTCAATCATCTCAGTTTGGTCTACTCACCGAAAAACCGCTTAGCTTTGCCGAAGGGTTCTCATACGAGGATTCCCAGGGAGAAACAGTTTTGATCGCCGCTGTTCATTCTCGGTCAAAACCAAATTCAACAAGGCTGACATTGGCGTATGAATCGTCTCAATGGGGTCATCAGCTCTATGAAAGATTGAAGATTTGCCGGGAATGAGAGATTTGTCAGGACGGCGAAACACAATCATGCCGAATTCCCAAGATGACCTCCCGAATACAGCGTTTTTGATGAGAGATGAGACGGTTGGCTTCTCTCCGATCCGCATATCCTAGATGAACCCGCCGAATCGTCGGTCGCAGAAAGTGGCTCACTCTCTCTTCACTGTTCAACGGGATACGGGAGCCCTTGTCGTGCCCGTCGCCGTGGTCTACTACGACCTCATCAGCCGACCGCCTCTTGATGGGCTCCGCGAAGACTATCTCTGGCGGCCCAAGGACATCCATCAGAATCTTCCCGGCACGGCAGTGAACGCCTGGACACTCTATGCGGTGCTGGCTGGCCGTTCGCCCGTCGATCTGGATTTGGACTACACCCAGAACCTGCCCGACTGGCTGATCTCAAATCTCGCGCCCGATGACCTTGAACTTGCCCGTGACAAGAAGCTGGGCCGCGCCATGCGGGAGCGCGTCTGGAAAATCGTCCAAGATTGGCAGAACCACCGGACCGAATTCGACGACCAGCAGTGAATGGGAAGAGCCGACGTCCGCTTCCGAATTGGTGCAAGCGGGGGCGGTCTTTCATCTTTCTGCGCAGGCAGCCCCTGCACGTGCGGAGGTTGGTGACTGACGCCAGTCAGTTTGATTTGTGCGTGGAAAAAATGCAGGCGGGCACCGCTTGGTCAGAATTCAAATGAAGTCGCGCACAAGATTGCTGGCATTTGATTGGGAAGGCACATGCTCGAATGAGGTCGAAACGCCACTCCCCGATCTGGGTTGAAGCTTTTCGTCAAACTCCAGCGAAGTCACGCCCGAACCAATCCTGAACGGCTTCTTCGTTCACGCCGTCCGTGCCTTTCCACATCACCACAGGATATGCCCAATCATTTCGACCACCTGGTTCGGCTCTGTCCACAAAGTCAGTCCATGCCCGCCAATAGCTGGGATGATTTTTAGGCTCCAGGATGCCGATAACGCCAAGAATTTCTATCGTGCTCGTGCGCTGCAATCCCGCCTTGCCTGCGATCGGGCCGATGCTTTTGGCCAGCTTGCTCGGTGTTGAGTCGGGCGGAAGTAGACGCAAAAAATCGAGAAGGGAGGCAAGAGCTGCTCGATCCTGATCGGTTGGCTCGATATCCCCTGGGAAGTCTTCCAAGTTGACCATGACGCTTTCAAACAGACCCAGCGCACCATAATCGCAGCGGTTGAGTCGATAGTGAGTGAAATCGAGCTCCACAGTCTCCGACCCATCTCTCCCCCGTTCCAGGCAACAGACAGAGCAAGGAAGATCCTCGCTCAGATATGCTGCTTTATGAGTTGGCAGGTGTTTGGCCATTGCCCAACCGGCGATATAGGTTCGCAAATCCGCCCTTCTTTGCCCCAATCCCGCAATGAATGCATTGGCGACGGCTTCTTTGGAGATTCGGGAAAAAGCGTTCTGAATACGGGCAATGATTTCATCGTGGGTGGTCCAAATGGGATCAGCCCACACCCCCATCGCCCTTGCGTGGCGATTTCTTCTGGCGAAGGAGCAGGCTCTCCCCGTCGAATCCCATCCTTGCCAAACAGATGAATTCTCTGCTTTCGCGCCGTGGCATAGGCCTGCTCTAAGTCCGTCACGAGATGAGTTTATCGCAGGTCAACTTTGATCGGCCACGCGGTGCACTCCTGATCTGCGATGAGGCTGGCTAACGTCGAAATGCAGGAAAAACACCCTCCGCATCGCGAACATCCTTCACCCCGAGGGCTACCGGGTCACCTACGGCTACGACAACCACGGATTCCGCAACCGCGAAGTCAGGCCGTGGGGAACGGTGTTCAGCGGCACCTTCGACGATGCGGGGCGGCTTCTGGTGTCGCAGGACGCCCTCGGCAGGCGCACCACTTATCAGTATTCCGACGTCGGCGACCTGACCACGATCATCGACGCCCTGGGCGGCGTCTCCACGATGGTCTACAACGCGGACCGCCTCATGACAGCGCAGGTGGATCAGCTTGGGCGCAGGACAACCTTCATCTACAATGCGGACAAGCTCCTGAACGCGGTGCAGACGAGCCGGAACTACCGGACGACGTATCTCTACGACGCCAACGGCAACGTCGAGGTCGAATTCCCGCAGACCCAGTATCCGACGACGTTCTACTACGATGTCCTCGACCGCAAGATCGCGGAGAAGACCTTCACCTACGGCTCCATCTGGACCTACGTCTACGACGCCGCCGACCATGTGGTCGCGGCCCAGGACCCGATCAGCTACATCCGCACGTTCATCTACGATTCGTGCCTGCTGGAGACCTCCATCAGCGAGCTTGGCTACCGCACCACGAGCACCTACAACCGCTTCGACAAGATGACGAGCCAGACGACTCCGATGGGGTTTGTGACGACGTGGCACTACGACGAGATGGGGGACCTGGTGGCGGTGGAGGACCCTCTGGGCCGCCGCTCGACCACAGTCTACGACCCGGCCAAGCGCAGGATCGCGGGCATCGACCCGGCGGGGTTCCGCACGAGCTACCACTACGACTTCGGCGGTCGGCTGGAGGCGGTGGAGGACGCGCGGGGGAACCGCACCACCACCGTCTACAACGCGCTCTCGCAGCAGGTCGCGAGCATCGACGCGCTGGGTTATCGGACCTCGATGCACTACGACGAGCTGGGGCGTCAGGTGGCGGTCGAGAACGCGCTGGGCTTCCGCACGACCAGCGTCTACGACGCCGCGAGCCAGCTTCTCGCCTCGGTGGACGCCCTTGGCAACCGCACCACCTACACCTACTGGCAGGCGGGCCTCGTCCGCACCGTCCAGGATCCCCTGAACCGCGTCACCACCACGCTCTATGGTGTGTCCGACCAATACCCGCGGGGAGTCCAGGACGCCGCCGGAATCTGGACCACCTACAGCTACAACGCGTGGATGATCAAGAACATTGACATCTCGTTCTACAACGCCAGAACGACGATCTTCTATGACCGTCGCAAGCAGCAGTTCGCCCTCCAGAACCCCTCGTTCTCGACGA
>JAEYWW010000282.1 GCA_023428805.1 Armatimonadota bacterium
CACCCGTAGTGGGGATTCATCCCGGGGCGAGCGACCCCAAGCGGCAGTGGCGGAACGACAGTCTCCGAGAAGTCATGGAGGCTTTTCCGGGAAGAGTTGTGCTTTTGGGAGGGCCGCAGGATGGACCGACCCTGGAAAAAATCGATCCTGATCGTCGTGCACCCCGAGTGGCGGGCGGGCTCTCCCTGTTGGCCTTCGCCTCCCTGCTCGGAAATCTCAAGGTGCTCGTCTGCATGGATTCGGGCCCTATGCACCTCGCGGCGATCATGGGAACCAAGGTGGTCGCCGTTTATGGAACCGCTGATCCGCGGCACACGGGGCCGGTCGGGGAAGGTCATCGCATCCTGCGTCAGGCGGATATTCAATCCGCTTCCGGAGTCATCGACGCGGTCAAGTCGGTCCTGGGAGAGCTGGCTTGAAAGTTCTGATTGTCCGGCAGGACAAGCTGGGTGACGTGCTTCTCACGACACCGCTTCCCACGGCCATCAAGCGTTCCTCTCCGAACACGGAGGTTCACGTGATGGTTCAGCCGGCGTGGCGGGATATTTTTGATCGTCACCCGCATGTCGATGACGTGGTCACCACGACCTACAAGCCTGGCCTGCCGGAGTATCCCGGAGTCATCGGCACGTTGAAGCGAGGCGGATACGATGCGGTGATTCTCTGCAAGGAGGATTCGGGAGCGCATACGACCTGTGCCGCCTGGGCTGGCATCCCTGCTCGTGTCGGATTCACGCACAAGGGGTATGGGAAAAAGCTGACCCGCAACCTGTTTGATGAATTCAGTGAGGTCCGTCACGAGGTCGATTGGCTGATTCGGATGGGCGAGGCGGCCATCGGAGGACTTCTGGAAGGTGGACCGCTGGTATTCAACCCGACCTTGAGCGAACAGGCAAAAGCTGATGAGCTGCTTGATGGCCTGGACGGCTTTTTCCTCGTCGCGCCGACCACGGGCGGCACAAGCCGATCCTGGGGGGCGGCGCAATACCGAGATGTCACTCAGAAGTTGATCGAACGCACGGAACTGACGGCCATCATCACTGGAGCCCAGGGCGAATCGGAGGCGGAGCAGGTCGCCGCCGATCTTCCCGATGCCCTCAACCTGGTGGGGCAGTTGACGCTGGGCGAACTCGCGGCGGTTCAGAAACGAGCCCGGTTTCTGGTGAGTGGAAGCACGGGAGCAATGCATTTGGCCGCCGCCCAAGCCACGCCGATCATGCTGATCGAAACACGCATTGACGCCGACAAGGCGAGCCAGCGGTGGGCTCCCTGGCAGACTGAGCACGAAATCGCGCTGCCCGAAGTCTTCGCCAATGGTGAATCGCGCGATCCGAGCGTGGACGAAGTTCTCGCGCTATCCGAGAAGCTTTTCCGAAAAATCGGCCTGTGACTCGCGGGTAAAACCTGCGCATGGCTTTCTTGGCGGCCGCAGTGGCCCTCAGTCTCGGACAGCTCGATACATTTGGAGGGAGTCGAGGCCCCTACGGCGTGCCTTTGGTCACGGGCCAGAACCCGCGGCAGGCGTTCTACGGAATGGGCTTCATGGTTGCCGAAGATCGCCTTTGGCAGATGGAGATGTCGCGCCGGGTCTCCCGGGGCCGTCTCGCAGAGATCATGGGACCGAGCGGAGTCAATTCCGACAAGGAAGTTCTCAAATATTTCTACACCGATGCGGAGCTGCAGGCGATGCTCGACTCCGTTCCCAAGACGGTCAAGGATGCTTTTCAAGCCTATTCCGACGGAGTAAACAACCAGATCACCCGACGCAAGGCGCAGGGCAAACTTCCGAAGGGCTATGCCGAATTGGGGTTTGAGCCGGAGCCATGGACGCCGCTGGATTCCGTCGCCATCTCAATCCGCCTCGTCCGTCAATTCGGCACTGGCGGTGCTGGCGAACTTCGCAACACGGCGCAGCTGATGTATCTCGACACGCAGAAGGGCAAGGATCGCAAGCTGGACGTGATGGATGATCTCGCGTGGCAGAACGACCCGGATTCCATTCCGACCGTGAGCCCGGACGATGATCCGTTGCGCGACAGCCACCCGAAGTTTCCCGAAGTCACCCGTGCGACCACAGAAGCGCACCTCGCCTCGCTTCCCAAACCCAGCCTCTTCGAGCTCATCCCGGCGATCCGAATGATGGAAGAGACCGAGACCGATCTGGTGGCTCAGAATTTGGCGACGCCATTCAAGATGGGCAGCTACGCGGTGGTCGTCGGACCCGACCGGTCTCGAACGGGGCATCCGATGCTCCTCAGCGCCCCCCAGATGGGGCACAGCACTCCGAGCGTCGTCCACGAAATCTCTGTGCGATGCCCTGAGTTCTCTGTGACAGGCATCGATGTTCCGGGAATCCCCGCTGTCGTGATCGGAGCAACCGCCACCTTCGCCTGGGGCCTCACGAGCGGCGTCGCGGATGTCGAAGACATCTTCGTCACTCCGTTGGATCAGGCAAAGATTGAGACGGAAACCTTCACCCGAAAATTGAAGGGAGGAGAAGACTTCACGGTTGTTCGCGAAAGGACACCGCTCGGATTCGTCGCCCTCAAGAGCGCGGGAGCAAAGGCCGTCTATTCCAGACATTCCACCCTGCTCGACAATGAATTGAAGGGTGTCGCCGCGATCATGGATGTCTATGGCGCGCAGACCCCGGACGATTTGGACAAGGCTATGGCCGCGAATCCGGCGAGCTTCAACTTCTTCTATGCCTTCTCGGATGGCAGCATCGGTTATCGGTACTGTGGTCATGTTCCGATGCGGGCGGAAGGTCTTGACCCTCGCCTGCCGACTCCCGACAAGCCGGAATATCAGTGGAAGGGAATCATCCCGTCCGAACAGATGCCCCATGTCCGCAACCCGAAGTCGGGCCTGCTGGCGAACTGGAACAACAAGCCGACCGCATGGTGGCCAAACATGGATACGCCCGTTTGGGGATCGGTCTTCCGCAATGAAGTGCTGCTGGATTCCATTCCAGCGGGCAAGCTGGGAATTCGTGATGTTCAGATGGCCGCCTGGTCGATCGCCCGGAAGGAGACTCACTCCAACGGCGTGTTTCTGCCCTACTTCCGGGATGCCATCGGCAAGCCGCAGAGCGAGGCTCAATTGCAGCTCTCGGCATGGGATGGCTGGGATGTTGCCAATGCCCCTGCGGGAGGAATGTACGACGAATCGGTCAAAGCCCTCCGCACCAGCCTCTTCCAGCCTTGGATCGGCAATCTGCTCGACCCTTCACTCTTTGAGCAGGCGATCCAGCCGAGTGTGCTGGTGAAGGCATTGAACGGAAGGACGAAATTCGACTGGCTGGGCGGCAAGTCCAAAGAGGATCACCTGAAGGAAGCAGTCGCGAATGCGGAAAAGAAGCTCATTTCCAGTTCCGGGATGGAAACAAACCTCTGGCGATTCATGCCGGGGCAGATTCAGATTCCGGGCCAGGCTCCGATTCCCTACGCGGATCGCGGAACGTACATCCAGATCATTGAGCTGAATCCGACCCAAAACATGGGCCTCAATGTCGTGAGCCCGGGCAATGCTGAGGAAGGAGACAACGCCTTTGATCAGGTCCCGCTGGCGCGCGCTTGGACCTACAAAATCATGGTGCTGCCCACCAGACGGGAGTTCAAATAGGGCGCATTTTTGCAGCCTTGCGCTGAGTCGCCGCAGCGCTGGTTGGTGGTGCACCTCTCCAGAGGTGCAGCTTGTCGGAGTGCTCGACCTGGGTCGAGCTCTGGATTGAGCACCTTGGCGCTTCTGCGCGGTGGAGAGCGCTTTGAGGAGGTTTGAAAGCGGGCACGGCCTCACAGGAGTTCGGCCCTCCAGGGGCTCGGAATGGAGGGCCGAGCTCCCGCGAGGCTCTTCTCCCTCCCAAGTCTGGATAGGACCGCTCCGCTTCAGCGGGGCTCTCGGATTCCCGCACTTCAGTGCGCTCAAATCCGCATTGCTGCCGAGTCAAGGCTTAAACCAGCACGCAGTCCTGCACCTCGGGCGAGGTGCACCACAAGGAAGGCGCGGCGCGCCGCCCATTCCAAAGCTCGGCATGAATGATCGCGCACTCCATGGAGTGCGGGCAGATATGACCGCTTTCAATTCCGCCGGAGGCGGCCTGTCGCTTTCGATCCAGAACAACGAGGGCGGCTCCGCCGCACTCCAAATGCCCATATCAGGACCGCATGCATACTCGTAGAGTTCACCGCCGCCAACCGGTGGTGGTGGAGGGAATACCGTTGGACACGGACTTCGGCGCGGCATTCCGGGTGTATGTCGTGCTGACAACCGGGAACGAGGCGGGATCGAATCTGGTGGGAATCCAAACCCCAGCGGCGGATTCGGGCGGCGCGTAAACTAGGAGGCCCGTGCTTCTTTCCGTTTCCGGCGTGTCCGTCAATTTCGGCATCGATATCGTTCTCGAGGGGATCAGCTTCAAGATTGACCGTCGGGAAAAGGTCGCGCTGATCGGGCGGAACGGGGCGGGGAAGACGACTCTCCTGAAGGTCATCATGGGGAGTCTTCAGCCGGAGAACGGATCAGTCACGATCGCACGGGGCGCGAAGATCGGGTTTCTGAGGCAGGAGAATGCGATCACCGGCGGACGCACGATTCTGGAGGAGGCCCAAACCGCCGAAGCGGAAAAAGTCGCCCTGCTCCAGCGTTTGCAAGCACTCGAAGCGCGGATCGAATCGAACCCAACCGAGGACGAGTTGGAGGAATACGCGGAGCTTCAACAGCACTTCCATGACATGGAAGGCTGGTCTCTTGAGAACTCCATCCGAACTGTGCTGCAGCGGATGGGGTTCACGGACGACGAATTTGACAAGCCGACCGCGAAGCTGAGCGGAGGGGAAAAAACCCGCCTCGCCCTCGCCAAACTTCTGCTTCAAGAGCCCGATCTGCTGATCCTGGACGAACCGACCAACCACCTCGATCTGCAGGCGGTCGAGTGGCTGGAAGGATGGGTTCGGAACTACGCCGGAGCCGTCCTTCTGGTGAGCCACGACCGGATTTTTCTTGAACGGACTTCGGAGCGGACTTTGGAGGTCCGGCGGCATCGCATCTACGACTATCCGGGCGGATTCGCCAAGTATCTCAAGCTGCGGGCGGAGGAGGAGGAACGGCAGGCCGATGTCGCCGCGCAGCAGGCCGCGCAGATCGCCAAGTTGGACGAATTTGTCCGTCGGTTCATGAACAGCCAGCGCACGGCGCAGGCGCGCGGGCGGCTCAAGATGATGAACCGCCTGATCGAATCGAAGGTGGACGCCCCGCAGAAGGATCGGTCCATGAGCGCGGGGTTCGGATAGGTCCAGCGTTCGGGCGACATCGCCTTGAAATGCGAAAAGCTCTCGGTCGGGTTCCCCGGGGTGACGCTGATCAACGACCTGGATTGGACTGTGCGCTGGGGCGAACGATGGGGGGTGATCGGCGAGAATGGCGCGGGGAAGTCGTCGCTGCTCATGACAGTTCTTGGGATTTTCGATGCGGTGGGGGGACGCGGGTATCTGGGCTCGAATGTCGTGGCGGGAATCTTCAGTCAGGATGCGGTCGATCTCGATCCCGACGACTCGCCTCTGGAGCACGTGATGACCGAGTGCAATCTGGAAGTTGGCCCGGCGCGCAATATGCTCGGCAGGTTTCTGTTCGAGGGCGACGACGTGTTCCGCCCGATCAAGACGCTGAGCGGAGGTGAGAAAAACAAGCTCGTTCTCGCCTGCCTCATGCATCTCTCGCCGAACTTGCTGATTCTCGACGAGCCCACCAACCACCTCGACATGGACTCGCGGGAGGCGCTGATCTCGGTGCTCAACGAGTATCAGGGCACGCTCGTTTTGATCTCCCACGACCGCCGACTCCTGGCGGAAGTCACCTCGCAGACCCTCGACGTGCGGCGCGAGGGCGTGATCCAGTTCAACGGCGGATACGAGGAGTACCGGCTTTCGCAGAAGCAGCCGGCCGAGACGAAGGCAGCCGCAAAAGTCGAAGCCGTCAAGTCCACGCTCTCTCCCCGAGAACTGAGCAAGGCGATCTCCAAGGCCGAAAGCGATCTGGCGCAGATCGAGGCCGCCGTCGCAGATACTGAGCAGAGGATCAAGCAGATCGAGTCCGACCTCGAAACGGTCGATCCCGACGACGTCGTGGCCCTCACCCAAGACTATTCCGCCGCCCAATCCGAATTGGCGCGGCGCATGGAGGAGTGGGAGGGCGCCGCCCTCCGCCTCGAAGAACTCCAGGCGATGCAGGGCTAGCACGACGAGTTCTCCTTCGGACTGAAGCGGAGCCCGAATGAGCCCTCTCCTTGGGATGGCTCAAAGAATAACTCCCTCTCCCCACGGGCGAGAGGCCAGGTGAGGGGGATTTGAGTCTTCAGTCGATTTGGGTTTCATTCGGACTGAAGCTCAAACTGGTTAGACCCTCACCCAACCCTCTCCCTGATAGGGAGAGGGCTTTTGAAAAATATTCGCAAACAAAATCACCCCAATATCACTCTTATATGAGGCAATGGCTGCCATTGCCAAAACAAAGAGTGCTATTGCCGCGTGTCAGAGTGCCATTGCCGAGAATCTGAGTGGCATTGGCGAAGCAAAGAGCGCCATTGCCGGGAATCTGAGAGGCATTGCCGTGTGTGAGGATGCCATTGGTGGGAATCAGGCTGGCATTGGCTAAATGCAGAGCGCCATTGCCCTGATTCAGGACGCCATCAACCTTCCAAAGTAAATTTCCGCAATCCAGCAGAATGTTCACTATAATGCAGTCGTGGGCTTCGGCCCGGAGAAACGAAAATGCCATTAAGTGGACCGAGCAGTTGGATGGCGACATTCAACCAATTTTTGGAGCATTGGACACTCGCCAATGCCGAGCTTTCGCCGGGGGCGGTGGTGCTGACGGGCGGCTACGATTTAGCCGACTACACCGCCGATCTTGCGACTTTGGAAGACCTCTATGAGACTTTGGCCGAGGACGAAGTGACTCTGGTGAGCCAGCGAGTGACTCGGGATTCGACCGAACCGCTGATCAGCGAACGGATGCGGCAGTTCCGCGCGTTTGTGAAGGGGGCGCACGGCGACAGCAACTGGGCGCACTCCCTTCCGGACACTCCCATGGGCTCAAGTCAGGGCGGAATCTGGATCAACGCGATCACCAAATTCAAGAAGGTCTGGACCGAGATGGACGCGGTTCTGACCCCGGATGTGACTCTGACCGGCGGCTACACGCTGGCGAATTTCACGACGCAGACGGATGCTCTGGCCGCCGCTTTGACCGACATCAGCGAGAGCCAGGTTTCGACCAAGAAGGCGCTGGAGGATCGGAATGATCTTTATGATGTGCTTCGGAAGCACTTGGCGAACTATCGGCTCGTCGTCGAAGGCTCGTTCCCCGCGGAACACGCGATGATCGAATCCATTCCGCGGCTCTATCCGCTGCCGGGGCATACTCCGACGGCCCCGACGGGAGTCTCGCTGCACTACAACGCGATCAGCGGCCAGTTCGACATCTCCTGGAACGCCGTGGAGGATGGCGACCTCGATCACTACCGGATCGACTACGCCCTCGCCTCCGCCGAAGACTTCGGCGAGCCGACCACCTTCCTCGCCTCGGTTCCGGCAGGGACTCTGTCGTATTCCACTTCCGTCGGAACCAGCACCCCCGGCCTCGGCATCTCGATCAAGGTTTACGCGGTGCTGGATACAGGGAACGAAGCCGGAAGCGCGATCGCAACCGCATTCGTCCCACCCGACGTCGAACCCGATCCCGACCCAGACCCTGAGCCCGGGCCGTAAATCCCCTTCTCCCCGGGGAGAAGGCCGGGATGAGGGTCTGAGCCAGAGAGTCTTCAGTCGATTTGGAAAAATAATCGAACTAGAGCTCAACGGAGTCGGACCCTCACCCCTAGGGCGAGAGTTCTAACTTTATGGTCGGGGGAAGTTCCAAGAGGTGTGAGCCGACATCCTGGGAGCATAAAACAAACTTTAGAGGGGATACTCGGCTACGCGAAGAAATCCTTCACCTAGCCCAATCCAGCATATAACCTACAAATGGAATCATTTAGACAATATGCCAAGATGCTCATAATCTTTCTTGTCTTTAGCATTCATTTTATCCCAGTTTTTTTGAGATATTAGGACTATTTCCTCGTTGCTAATACCTCGCACTTTAATTCTACACTTCGCCATATAACCGTTGTTAAAAAAGGGGTGATCTATTCTTTTGAATCCTCTATAGTTTATTGCATAGCTGCAACCAGACAATTTTTGAAGGCGCGCCGCTATATTAATGCAAGAGCCCACATAGTCGTCCCCATTGCCTACTGAATATGCTGTGCCCATTGCTACTCCACAACGTAATCTTGGGGGTGGGCATGATACTTCTTCGCGAATATTCTCAAAAAATTGAGTGTAATGATAATGAACTGCATCGTAGCAAGTAACAAGCAGATTGCATCTGTCTCTGTCGGACATTTTCCGGCAACGCCATAATACAAGAACGCCATCGCCCGTAAACTTTACAAAGAATGGCAACTCATAATAGAGCACTACTTGATTATTACTTTCTGCAGAGAGCTCATCATTTTTTGATTCAGATCGGATGAGATTTAATAGCCAAGTTAAGAATTCATTGAGGAACTTGGGGACATTCAGGTGAGGCTCTACTTGTCCACAAAACTGCGTGAAGCCTTCAAGGTCAAAAATAGCTGCAATACAGTCAATCTTAGTGCTGTTTTGCCTGATATCGCCCAATCCTAAAATATCAGTATTGAAAGCCTCAAAAACATCATTACTCAATGTTACGCATTCAGCATCACCTACCTTAATAGATCCGTAAGACTGCTTAGAAAAAGTGAACTTTCCCATATTTATTACGTGGTCTACTGACAAGCCTCGCACTCGCCGCCGTTCATCATTGCGTCCAGGCTGCAGGCCGCAACTTGCTCCGGGGTGTATTCAACTTTGGGGGCGTCGGTTTTCTTTTTGGCGACGGTCGCCTTTTCGATGTTCGAAGCTCCCAGCGTCCTCAAGTAGTAAGTCGTCTTCAGCC
>JAEYWW010000285.1 GCA_023428805.1 Armatimonadota bacterium
TCCAGAAGGAGACCGAAGAGGATCTGCAGAAGCTGGGGCTTCACCTCGACACGGTCAAGATTCTGCACGTCGCCGACGAGGTTGGATACCTCGACGCGACGGGTCGCAAAGCCATCGCCAACGTTGTCCGCACCGCCGAAATCGCGGAATCGGACGCCAAGCGCGAAGCGGAAAGAACCGAATCGGAAAACGCGGGACGCGCGAACGTCACCCGAGCCAACGTGGACGCGAAGATCGCCCAGATGCGAAACGAACTGCGCCGTGTCCAGGCGGAGCTTTCTTCCACCGTCAAGTCGGAGGAAGAAAGAACGGCCGCCGCCGCCCGCGAGGCCCGCGCGACTGCGGAGCAGGAGCTGCAGCAGGTTCGAGCTGAGCTTGAAGGCATCCGCTTGATGGTCGACAAGGTGCTTCCTTCGGAAGCCAAGCGTCAGGCAGAAGAGTATCGCGCGAGAGGCGAAGCCGCTCTCATCCGCGAGCGCGGTCGCGCGGTTGCGGAAGCCCTGGCGGTGCTCTATGAAGCCTGGCAAAAAGCTGGACCAACCGCCAAGCAGATCGCTTTGATCGAAGACATCGAAAAGATCATGGCGGCGGCGACCGATGGCGTGAAGAAGGTGCAGATCGGATCGATCAGCGTCATCGACAGCGGCAGCGGCGACACTCTTCCCAATTATGTTTCTGCGTATCCGCAGATGCTCAAGTCTGTCTTTGAGGCCGTGGATCAAACCATCGGCATTGACATCCCCGGCGCGATTTCTGGCCGGGAAAGCAAAGCGCAGGAGAAGAACTGATGCCGCAATTTGGTGTGATTCTGGGTGTGATTTTGGTCGTCGGCGCGGCGATGCTGATCGGGTTCTTCAACCTGATCCACAACTGCCCGCCCAACCTCGTGCTGATCTTCTCCGGCAAGCGTCGCATGGTTGCGGGCCGGCAGGTCGGCTATCGAATCGTCAAGAACGGCCTCACCTGGCGGCGCCCCTTCATCGAGCGGGTCGACAGCATGGACCTGACCAACATGATCATCGAGCTGCAGGCGACCAACGCCTACGCCAAGGGCGGTGTTCCGGTCAACGTGCAGGGTGTGGCGAACGTGAAGGTCGCGGGCCATGAGCCGATGCTCAACAACGCGATCGAGCGATTCCTCGGGAAGAACCGCCAGGAGATCATCGCCATCGCCAAGGCCACTCTGGAGGGATCGCTCCGCGGCGTGCTCGCCACTCTGACACCCGAGCAACTCAACGAAGACCGCAACCTCTTCGCCGAGCGGCTGGTGCAGGAGGTCGAGCAGGATATGACTTCGCTGGGGCTTGTCGTGGACACGCTCAAGATTCAGAACATCACCGACGACGTGAAGTATCTGGACTCGATCGGGCGCACCCGCAATGCGGAGCTGCTCAGTTCCGCGCGAATCGCCGAGGCTCTCGCCCGTGCCGACGCCATGGTGAACTCGGCCAACAACAGCGAGCGGGAAGTGGATGCTCAGATCGTCGCCCAAACCGAGGTCGCCAAGGCTGACGCCGCCCGCGCTCTTGCGGACATTCAGTCCCGCCGCGCCGCCGTCGTCGCAGAAGAGCAGGCCGCAGTCGCCGCGCTTGTCGCCCAGGCCAAAGCCGAAGTCGAAGTCCAGAAAGCCCGCATCGAACAGGTGCGGCGCAGGCTGGAAGCCGACGTCATCGCTCCCGCCAAGGCGGAATGCGAGGCCATGGAGCAGCAGGCCCGTGCGACGGTCGCGCCGATCATCGAAGACGGCAAGGCCCGCGCCGAGGCCCTGGTGCAGCTCTCCGACTCCTGGACGCAGGCGGGCGACCAAGCGCGCGAAATCTTCCTCATGCAGAAGATCGAACCGCTGATCCACCAGATCACGGACACCATCTCGACCACGAAGATCGAAAAGGTGACCGTCATCGACACCGGCTCCAGTCCCAAGGGCGCGAATCCGGCGAACCTGCTGGCTTTGGCTGAACAGGCCAAAGAAGTTTTCGGGATCGATGTCGTGGGCAAGCTGCAGGCGATGACTGCCAGCGTCGACAAGGGGCCAGTGGAGCCGCACCGCGAGACAGTCCACCCCGAACTCGTCGAGGCCGAGGCCATCATCCCCGATCCGCATCCGGAGAGAGGACGCAGGTCGAAGCCTCCCGTGTTGGAGTAGGCAAAAACTGGGCCGCCAAGATGCGGCCCAGTTTTTTTGCCTGACGCAGAGCGAAGGGATACGCAGCACCAGGAAGATCGGCTTTGTCATGAAACGGACACTTGCCATTTCAATCCTGGTCCTGTCGATCGCCACGGCCCTGACCGGATGCGGAGGCAGCACAAGCGACGGCCCCGGCGCACCCTCCCCCTACCGAGGAAACTGGTCCGGCACCTGGGCATCTTCCGGCTTCGGCGGCAGCGGCACGGCGAATGTGAACATCAGCGAGTCCGGGGTCATCACGGGCACCACGACTCACACGGCATCGGGCTCGGTCGGCGACGTCAACGGCACGATTTCCGACGATGGAACCGTTGAGGGCACCGTTCAATATCCCGGTCAGGAGCTTCTTGAAGCGAACGGCACCTGGACGATCAACGGCGCGGGGCACATCGTGGGCGAGCTTGGCCGCTCAGATGGAACCGGCAACCGAATCGCCTTCGACCTCGCCGAAAACTGATCCTCTCACTTCTCTCCAAACTGCATGCTCATCCCCGCCGGAATTGACTTCCGTTGCGGGGATTTTTTGCGAGGACCATCAGGAAACGTACTGCATGATTTGCTGGACAACAAACCACTCGCCCTCGAACCGCCTCAGGTCGATCTTCCAGCCTTCGCCCGCCAGGCCGCCAAAGTAGGTGCTCAACTCGACGGTCGCGGAATCGCCTTCATTTTTGACGACCTCACACCGGAGCATGGCCGTGCCATATTCGTACCCCGCGCCCAAGCTGCGATTGTCGATATTCCCCCAGATGATCGGGCCCTGCCAGCCTGGAAGCTCGAAGGGCTTGCGATAGCTTCCCATGTCGAGCAGCGCGGGCGAGTAGTTCTTGGACCAGGATCGGAACCGATAGTGCGCTTCAAATGCCACCGCGAGAATCCGCTCCTCGTTTGTCATCGTGCGTGAGGCGGTGGCCGGAAAGGCATCTTCCGAATCGCGCTTTCCGTCACCGTCGGTATCCGCCTTGGCCGGATCGGTGTTCAGGCGTTTTTCGACCAAGTCGGTGTAGCCGTCGCGGTCCTGATCCGCCAGAATCTCCGCCCTGCCGATGATCGCCTTCTCCCAGCCTGATTTGACCAGCTCAGCCCCCGTCTTGCCGTCCAGTTTCGCCTCGACGGCGTTCTCGGCCCAGGTTGACGGAGGATTCAAACTGAGGCCGGTGAAGACCGGATTCTGCCAGACGCCATCCACTTTTTCGACCAGGAATAGGTCGGAGCGATTTCCCAGGACGCTGTTGACCACAAGACCCCAGCTGCGCCCAAGCGAGTCACGATGCTCCGCCACCAGCCTGCTGTCCGCATTCGCCGCGCGGTCGGAGACACTTCGCAGATTCATCCTCTGTTCGAGGGTCGGAAGATTCTCTACTTTGGTGCGTCTTTGCGCCAAAACGGCCGCCCGAGCATCCGGCCCGTGCGCGCCCAAACGGGTATAGGCTTCATTGCGAATCTCGTTGTTGACCTTGGGATTCTTGAGCGCGGCAATGAGGTATTCGACAGCCTGAGGCAGGTTTGATGCGGCCACCGTTTCCAAAGCCAGATTTCCGTCCGCGTCCAGCGACTCCTTCAATTCCTGTGCCTTCAGAGTTTCCAGGAATCCTGGGATGGTCACTTTTGGATCAACGTGTTTGGCATAGAGGGCATCGATCAAGTTCAAAGCGGCGCTTCCGGCGGACAACCTCTTCTTGAGATCAATGAATATTTCACTATGCTGGGGACCTGCCAAATCCGTCAGAATCTGCCCCAAGGGATAGCCTGCCTTCAAGCTGCTGCGTGGAGCTATTCCTGTATCCGCCAGAGCCTGAATTCGCAGATACTCCTCCAGGACTGCGGGAAAGGCATCGTCACCCAGGGAAATCAGCCGCTTGACCTCCTCAGGCGAGAGATCGAGCAGGGATTTCGCCAGATTTGACGCAAGCGCCTGCCGCTCCTTGGGGTCAGCAGGGAGTGCAGGGTAGCTTCCCGGCTTGAGCACCATGATTTGATACTGTCCGGTGACAACGGTCTTTCCATCCGTCCAATGCACGGAGCCGAAATAGGTGCCTTCGGGTGCCCGCCAAAGTTCTTTGCCCGCAAAATCATAAATGTATGTGACTGCGAGACGATTCACCTTTATTCGGTTGCCATCAATGGCAATGCTGTCTCCATTCGTCCATTCATCCGGATTCCCCAGCGGGTAGCTCCATTTCACTTCGCCTGTCTTGGCATCCATGTACCGCACGTCCGAATCCAGGGCCACAAACCCCTCAGGAGTTGCGGCATAGGCAAACGCGCTTTTTTCGGGCTGAGTCCACAAGACGTTTCCAGTTGCCAGGTCGACCCCGGACAAGTCTCCGCCGGACTCAAATGTGACCACTCCGCTCGAGATGAACCATTCACCGCTGGAGTATTCGCCGAGAGGCTTAGTCCAAATCAACTTTCCTGATTTGGCATCGAAGCACTTCAGATTGTCCGAAGTCGTCGCCAGCACCGCGTATTGCTCATCTGCCCGACCATCCACTGCCGCCTCATCACCCTCCAAGCGCGTCGTCCAGGCAGCCTTGCGATTCGCGATATCAAACGCGCTCACTTCACCCGGCTTGGCGGAAAGGAACACCCGGTCACTGTTGAGGACAACCTCGGTCATCGTTTGGGCAACCGGAAGTGACCAACCCGCCTTGCCATCCTCCCGTTGGAAGGCGACAATGCTTCCGGGTCTTCCAAATTGACCAGTCGACGCGATGACCCATCGTGGATGAGCCACAAGGCTGACGATTGTCTTTGCCTGCGGCGTTGAATTCGTCCAAATCTCCTTTTCCGGGAGGTCGAATCGCTTCAGTCTCTCGTTCTCCTTGAAATAGAGCTGATCTCCCGCGCACACTTCGCTCGACACCTCGCGCGCAAGGGTCTTGACGCGCACATAGGGCCCTGGCGGCGGCAGAGGTGCGGTGGACTGGGCGATGACGCCACCAAGAAGCAAGGCGATCATAGGGCTATGTTGGCATACGCGGATTCAAAGAACAAAAAATCCCCTGCTGGAGTTTCCAGCAGGGGATTGGGGAGCCGAAGGGAATCCTCAGCGGATTCGGTCGGCGACTGTTCGGCGGATCATGGCGTCGGCGATGTCTTCGCCGCTCGGGTTGTAGGCGCCCGCTTCGATCCGGGTTTTCAAGTCTGCGATCATGTGTTCTCTGTCCGGCATTTCGTTCAACTTCTGCACCACGTCTGCAATCAGGTCCTTATCCACGAGTTTGATCACCGCTGTTTCGACTTCGGCGCTCGACGGAGTGATCTTTCCATCGGTCGCCAGCACTTTTTCCAATTGTTCGTTCGAGATCTTCAAGTCAGGCTCCTTCGAAAGTTCCTTGATTGGCAACCCGGCGATCTCCTAAATGGAGACCCGTGGCTTTGCGTGATCGGGGTCGCCCCCGTCGTGCCCTTTCATCGAGGCCTAGCTTTGCTAATCAACATTACGGTTCGATTCTCCAACTTCCTTAGGGTGTCTCAGACAGAATTTGGCAGGAATGCTGGTTTCTTACTCTATTCTTATAAACTGTAATCTTTCACTTATCTTCTCCCATGTCGGCTGATCGTTGAGAAAACTCAAGGAAACGACATGGACAAACTTCCGCAACCCAGCAATCCCGACAAACCAATCGACCCGAAGACTCCGCTCGATCCTCCGTCCAAACCGGAACAGCCCGTCCAGGAGCCGCGCAGCAATGACCGGGGCATTGTCGAGATTGACCCCAATGAGCAGAAGGAGCGAGACAAGGGCGCGCACGTTGGAAACCCGTGGGGCCCGGGCGGAGAACCCGAGCAGAGTGACCGTCCCCAGCAGTTGACCCCTTCTTAACCCGCCGCTAGATAGAATCAATCCATGTTCGGCCTGATTCCGGCGGCGGTTCTCCATCCCGAAGACACATTGCGCGTCATGACCTTCAATGTTTGGGTGGGCGGCGAGCGCGTCCAGCCCCTCCCGCAGACTGCAAAAGTCATCCGCGAAGCGAAGGCGGACGTGGTTGGATTCCAAGAAGCAAATCAGAACTTGACGAAGATCGCCAAGGAGCTGAATTGGAATGTCAGCGAGAAGGCCGCGATTGCGACGCACTTCGAAATCCTTGAGGAGTGGAAGCATGACGGAGCCTCGCATGGCGGCGTGAAGGTGCGCGTGAGCGACCATGTGGTGGCGATCATCTACAACACCCATCTCACCGCCTACCCCTACGGCCCCTACGAGGCGCGGGACAAGAAGGCCAAGACGATTGAGGAAATCGCCAAGGTGGAACAGGATTCCGGGCGTGTTCCCCAGGTTCAGGCGATCCTGAAGGGCGCGGATGCGCGCCAGGACAAAGACCTTCCGACTTTCTTCACCGGTGACTTCAACGCCCCGTCTCATCTCGACTGGGTTGAAGCAGCCAAAGGGCGCACTTTCGGATTTGTAATGCCATGGCCGGTGAGCAAGGCGGTCGAAAATGCGGGGTTCAAAGATGGGTACCGCACCATGCACCGCGATCCTGTCAAGAAGCCCGCCTACACCTGGTCGCCCGGCTACCCGGTCGGAAAGCTGGACGCCGACGACGTGATGGATCGCATTGATTTTGTTTATTTTCGCGGCAAAGGCGTTCGTCCCTTCGGTGCGTTCGTTGTGGGAGAAAAAGGGCCGATGACGGACATTGCGGTTGATCCCTGGCCCTCCGACCATCGCGCCGTTGCGGTCGATTTCTTGATTGATCACCACTGAGTCTGATAAAGTGAAGCCGTGAGGGCTTGGGGAACATGGGCGTTGAGGCTGGGCGGCCTCATGCTGTCGTCAGTGCTGTTCGTCCTCGCCATGCCGCCGAGCGGGATCAATGTGCTCGGCTGGTTCTGTCTTGTTCCCGCCCTTTTGGCGGTCCGCAAGACACGTTTTGCCTTTGGATTCTTGGGCGGGGTTGCGCTTCTGCTGTTCGCAGGATTCCTCACGACCACCGGGCTTCTTTATCGCACGAAGTGGTGGGAGGGTGAGACGGGCTGGAACTACCTCGGCTTCGCGATTTTCGGCCTCGCCATCGGCGGGGTTATGGCGATCTATTCGGAGAAGAAGCTCGAACATCCCCGAGTCGCACTCTATCTGGCGGCGGCGGCGGTTTTGGGCGAGGCGATTCTGCTGCTCTATCTTCCGGCGCACTTGGCGTTGACGCAGTACAACAACTGGCCCGTTGTCCGAATTGCCAGCATAGGCGGCATTTGGATGGTCTCATTCTTTGTCTGGCTGGCGAACCTGCTCATAGCAGAAGCTTTCTCGAAGAGAAACTGGATGCTTGGAGCAACGGCGTGTGCAGCTTGCTTGGCCATTGGCTTCCTGTCATTGCCTGCCCCGACAGGATGGATGTTTCAACACTACGTCAAGGCATGGCCCAAGTCAGGCTTTCGAGTGGCGCTCATCCAAACCGAGGCGATGGATGAGGCGACCCTGCGCCTCTTGAACCAAGAGCAGGCAAAAGCTCATCGTCAACTCTCGATCTGGCCGGAACTGGCGGGATTATCGCTGGCATCTGGCGGAGACACAACAATTCTCAAGGACCTTGCAAAGCTGGACGATCAGATTCCGTTCATCACGTCTTTTGAGACCAAACGGGATGATGGTGGCCTGCCCTACAACACCGCATCACTTTTCACGACCGAAGGCGAGTCTGAGCGATATGCAAAGAGAAAGCCTTTCGGTGGGGAGCGCAATGAGAGATCAGCAGGCAGCAAGCCTCTCATCGTCAATCTGAAAACCGACGGGTACACGGTGCCGATTGGGATGACAATCTGCTTTGACACCTGCTTCCCGCACATCATGCGCGAACTCGCCAACAGCGGCGAGATTTGGTTCATCGCATCACCCACCCTTGACCCCATCGGGCGGCATGGATCCCTCCAGGCGATCCATGCTTCCTATCTTCCCTTCCGAGCCGCAGAGATGGGTATCCCGATTGGGAGAGCTGACATCACGGCGTGGTCCATGGCAGTTGATCATACGGGGCAAATCCAGGCTCAAGCTGGCATAGGAACGGAAGAAGTGCTTCGACCCCACATCAATATTGGAGAAAGGCCAACTTTCTACAAATCCTGGGGTGATTGGTGGCTCTACGTCTGCGGCGTGATCGCCTTGATCGGTCTCGGTGAATCCTTCCGCAAAGGGAAGCAGGAAGCAGAGTCTGAACGGAAGGACGAGCCGCTGTCATAATTGGAGGACCCATGGAAATTGTTGTGCCTGATCATTTCAGGCACCTCTTTGTGCAGGACGAGCGGCGTCCCATCGTCAAGATTCCCGCCGATGTGCTCCGCCAGAAGGCGAAAGAGGTGGTCAAAGTCTCCCATCGCCATCGTGTGCTGGCCGAAAACATGCTCCGCCTGATGAAGGACGCGCATGGTGTCGGCTTGGCGGCTCCGCAACTGGGCATCCTGGAACGAATCATCGTCGTCTCTCCCGACCGCCGCCCCATCGTGCTCTTCAACCCGGTCATCACCAGCAAGGAGGGGAGCCAGATCGGCGAGGAAGGCTGCCTCAGCATCCCCGGCCTCTACGGAGATGTCGAGCGGGCGCAGTATGTTGAAGTTGAGGGCTTGGATCGCAAAGGACGCCCGGTCAGCTACGAGATGGAAGGACTTGCCGCCCGTGTGGTGCAGCACGAGGTGGATCATCTGGACGGAATCCTCTTCACCGACAAGGTCGATCCCACAACGCTCCATTGGAGAATGCCGGACCACGAAGAAGAGGAGCTTTGATGCGCCTGGTCTTCTTCGGGTCGGCGGATTTTGCCGTGCCCGCCCTGGAAGCATTGCATGAGCACGTCATCCTGGTCGTTTCACAGCCCGACCAGCCGACAGGACGCGGACTCGAAATGCGCCCCACTCCGGTCAAAAAGCGGGCAATGGAGCTTGGGCTGCCGGTCGAAACCCCTGAGCGCAGTCGGCGGCCTGAGTTCGTCGAATCCATCGAGGCCCTGCGGGCGGATGTCCTGGTCGTCGCCGCTTATGGACAGATCCTCAACGAGCGATTGCTGAATGCCGCCAGGCGCGGCAGCATCAACCTGCACGGTTCCATCCTTCCCCAATGGCGCGGTGCGGCCCCGATCCAGCGGGCGATCGAGGCGGGCGACACCGAATCGGGGGTGACTCTGATGCAGATGGACAAGGGCATGGACACAGGCGACATCATTGCGATTGGCCGCACCCCCATTGGCCCTGATGAAACCGCCGGAGAGCTCTTCACACGGCTCTCGCACATCGCCGGAGAAATGGCCGCCGAATGGATGCCGAAGATTGTTGCGGGAGGCTATGAGCGGATCCCGCAGGACAACGATCTGGCCACTCACGCCCCCAAGGTCACCAAAGACGATGCCCGCATCACCTTTGAGATGGACGGCGAGATCGCTTATCGAAAACTTCGCGCCTTCACACCGTTTCCCGGCGCTTTTGTGGAGACACGCCAAGGGCCGCTCAAGATCACCTCGGCCCGGCTGACGCCTTCGACAACCAAGCCTGGTGAGATTGCGGAAGTGCGGCCC
>JAEYWW010000036.1 GCA_023428805.1 Armatimonadota bacterium
CTTCCAGGGTCAGCTCAACGCCCTGCTCGGCCACTTTGAGGATATTCAGAACGTGGATGTGAGCGGCGTCGAGCCGAAGCCTCATGCCGTCTCCATGGTCAACGTCATGGCTGATGATGTGGTGGGCGGCCAACTCACCCGCCAGGATGCCCTCGCCGGAGCCGCCAAAACCCGCGCCGGACTCTTCATCGTTCCCACCGTGCTCGAGGAGTCGCATTGAGTCTGACCCGGTTGACCGCCGCCGAGCTTTCCGCGAAGCTTCAGAACCGCGAAGTCTCCGCCCGTGAAGCTGCGGAAGCGCACTTGGACCGAATCGAGTCCCTCAATCCCGAATTCAACGCTTTCCTTCATGTCGATCGTGAAATCACGTTGGCACAGGCCGATGCCGCGCAGGTCAAGCTCGACTCGGGCGATGCTTCGCCGCTGACTGGCATCCCCGTCGCGCTCAAGGACAATATGTGCGCGCAGGGAATGCCGACGACCTGCGCTTCCCGGATTCTTGAAGGCTGGGTGCCGCCCTACGACGCGCATATCGTTGAGCGATTGGCGGCACAGGGTGCGGTGACCCTCGGAAAGACCAATCTCGACGAGTTTGCGATGGGCACCTCGAACGAGAACAGCGCGTTCGGCCCGGTCCGCAATCCGTGGGATGCGTCCCGCACTCCCGGCGGAAGCTCGGGCGGCTCGGCGGCGTCGGTCAGCGGCTATATGGCGCCGCTCTCGCTCGGCTCGGACACGGGAGGCTCGATCCGAATGCCCGCCGGACTCTGTGGAATTGTCGGATTCAAGCCCACTTACGGTCGTGTGTCGCGTTATGGATTGGTGGCCTTTGCGTCCAGCCTCGACCAGATTGGCCCGTTCGGGCGCACCGTTGAGGATGCGGCTCTGTTGGCGAACGCGATCTCCGGGCATGACCACCGCGACAGCACGAGCCTTCCGGATAGCCAGATTGGTTTGAAAGAGCTGAAGGGTGGATCGCTCAAGGGGTTGAGGATCGGTTTGCCGAAGCAGATGTTCGGCAGTGCGATTCAAAATGGGGTCGGGGCATCCATTCAGGCCGCTTTGGAAAACTTCAAGCGCGAAGGAGCCGAGTTGGTCGAGCTTGATCTGCCTTCCATCGAACTTGGGGTCACCACCTACTACATCATCGCCCCCGCCGAAGCCAGCAGCAACCTGGGCCGATATGACGGCATCCGATTCGGGCCGCGCATCGAAGAAGGAGGACACAACGATTCGACCGCCGCGACTCGGGGCCGCTTGTTCGGGCAGGAAGTCAAACTCCGCATCATGGTCGGCACCTATGCGCTGTCGGCGGGCTACTACGACGCCTACTATCACCGTGCGCAGCAGGTTCGAGGGCTGATGGCGGCGGAGTTTGAGCGGGCATATCAGGACGTCGATGTGATCGCATCGCCATCGTCACCCGTTGTCGCGTTCAAACTCGGCGAACTCGCCAATGACCAGATGGCGCTGAAGCTGCTCGACATCTGCACGATTCCCGCGAACATGGGCGGATTTCCGAGCATTTCGATTCCGTGCGGGCTGAGCGACGGGCTGCCTGTCGGACTCCTTTTGACCGGACCAGTCATGGGAGACGAACGGCTGCTTCAGCAGGCATGGACGATGGAGCAGGCCATCGGGTTCGACGCAAAGCCGCCGCTCGACTGAAGAGGCACAGATGGACGAGATTCGCCGCCGCAATGTCCAGGCATTTCTGCGCAGCTTCTTCTCGCCCGCACTGATCGCGGTCGCCATCGTTGCCATCATCTGCATCGTGGCCGCCCCGCCTGTTGTGGCGTTGAGCTTGACCTTGGGCGTGGTCCTTCTGCACTCCCTTCTGAGCTACTACCGTTCAATCCCCCTCCGATTCAGAATCAGACGATTTCTCATCCATTGGAACTCCTGCCAAGATCGGCTATCCCGGCTCCGAAAGGCGATTGATCAGCTCAGCAAGAGCAAGATCGCCAGGCTTGAGGAACTGCCCAAAAACATCGAGCAGACTTCCCAGAACCTTTATCTCGCGCTCCGACGCGCCGACCTTGCCGAATGGGAGATCACCAAGAGCGAGGGGTGGTACCTCTCGCAGGCGAAGATCCCCCCGAAGGATTCCAACGATCCCCAGGCCCGGGAACTGATGCGGATCGCCGACAAGAACCTGCTGGAATACAAGCACCATCTTGACGCGGTTTTGGCTGGCATTGAACGAGCCGAGGCCCAATCGACAGTTTTCGTGACCGCTCTTGACACGCTGAGGGTGAAGATGCTTGGCTACCGCCTGGCGGGCCGCAAAGTCGAGGACGACTCGATGGAGTTCCTCACCGCTCTGACTGAGGCCAAGATGCAGCTTGACGCCATCGACCAGGCGTTGGAGGAACTGGAGCTGACCCCGATGCCCCAGACAATCGCCGTGATGCCGGACTCGCCGATGATTCAGGAGCAGGAAGAGGAGCAGACGACATGAGGGCATGGCGGACGCTCTGCCCGGCGAAGGTCAACCTTTTCCTTGCAGTTGGTCCTCCCGATCCGCGCGGCTATCATCCGCTTCGGACGATCTTCCAGGCGATCTCACTCTATGATGAGCTCAAAGTCCGCACCTCCGACTCGGATCAAGTGATCGTCCACGGGGCTGAGCTTCCTTCCGAGAACACCTTGACCAAGACTCTAAGGCTCGTGCGCGAACTGCTCCCGGTGCCTCCCTTGGAGATTCATCTGACCAAAGAGATTCCATCAGAAGCCGGACTCGGAGGAGGGTCCTCTGATGCGGCGGGGCTGATTCGAATTCTGAAGAGGATGCTTCCCGACGATTTCCCGGACCACTTCGCATTCGAGGTTGCAGAGGCGGTCGGAGCGGACGTGCCGTTCTTCTTGGTGGGAGGTCGGGCGAGAGGCGAGGGCTATGGACAGATTCTTGAGGCGATCCCTGATTTCTGCTCAGAATGGTACGTGGCTGCCAAACCTGCATCCGGCAGCTCGACCAAGGACGCCTACCAGAAGCTGGACGAGAAGTCTCGCGAATGGCGCGATTTTCCGTTTCTGGACGCCGAGGAGCCTTACAACGACTTTGAACGGGTGGCTTCCTGTGCTTCGCTGGAGCTTGGAGAGAGGATGCAGATTCATGGGTGTGCCTGGTCGCTTCTTTCCGGTTCAGGAAGCTCCATCTTCGGACTGGCGTCTGATGAGGAGGACGCAGAAATCATCGCATCCAAACTGAGGAAGGAGGATTACTGGGCCGCCTCTGTCCGCACCTTGACTCCCGAAGAGTGCTTGATCGTGGAGGAACACACTTGGATATCGTGATTCTGGCGGGCGGCAAGTGCCCGCCAGACTTGGCCGAAGCGTCCGGTGTCGAGGATCGAGCCAGCATCCCGTTCGGAGACCGAACCTGCCTCCAGATTGTCGCCGAGGCATTGGGGGAATTTGGCGACCTCGTGGTCGTCGGTGGGCCGGAAGTTTCGGGCGCGCGCCAAACCCAAGCGGGCAGAACCTTCATCGAAAGCGTCGCGCTTGGCCTGGAGCAGGTCAAATCCGACCGAATGATGATTGCGACGGTCGACATCCCCTGTCTGACACGGGAAGCGGTGGGCGACTTCATGGCCGCCAGCGATCCGGCGGCGCTGAACTATCCGATCATTCGAGCGGAGGAGTGTGAACGGGAGTTCCCCGGAATGAAGCGGACGACTCTGCGGCTTCGAGAAGGCGTCTTCACGGGCGGCAACCTCGGCCTCGTCCCTTCAGAGACAATGCGTCAGGCGATCCCGGTTTTGGAGCACGCTTATGCCCATCGCAAGAGCCCGCTCAAGCTGGCCCAGCTCGTCGGGCTGGACACGATGCTCCGATTGGTGATGGGAAAGCTCGCTCCCCGAACATTGACGATCCCCGCGCTGGAATCCTCAGTCGGTCGATTTCTCAAGATTCCGGTCAAAGCGGTCATCACGTCCCACCCCTCCATCGGAGCGGATATCGACAGCGCCGAGCAGTATCGCGCCCTGCTTGCCCTGAAGAATTTGGGATAACCGCCGATTCTTCCAATATGGCCCCGGAAGACTTGACCGCTCTCTACCGAAAGTGCGAGCGACTGCTGCTGTCTTGTCCTGGTGTGGTCGAGGCGCGTGTCTACGAGGTTCGACGGAAGGTGGTCGCCGACTTGGTCGTTGAGGACGAAGTCAATCTCGCAGGTCTGCGTCGTCTCTGTCGAGCCCGACTGGGACGCAGGAACGTGCCGGAGCTGATCTTCGCCCAGCTCATCCACCGCGACAAAGCCGCTGCCTAAAGAATCTGAAATTGTCCGGCGCGATAGGCTTCTTCGCGCTTTTCACGCATCCCCACCAGATATGTTCCGGCTTCGCACCTTGGTGGCGCCTGGATATCGACGTGGCCCGCATCCGCCTCAACAACTGACCATCCGTTGGCGTGGGACTCGCGCGCGACGATTTTTCCCGACTTCAATTTGACGATCCAATGGTCGCCCCCCTCCGTCGCAGGAGCGGTGGTGTTCAGAACGACTCGGGCTTGTCCGCCCGCTTTCAAAGTAATCCGCATAGCTCACTCCGAACAATATTCCCGCGTCGGCGTATGTGTCAAGGGTTGGGACGTCGAATCTGCGGGCCCTTTCCGCACGTCCAACGCACGAGGCTTCAAAATGATGCCACGGAGACTGGAGAATTGCTGAACGCCCTTTTCGCCCTCGTTGCGCTTGGTCAGGACGTGACCATCCCGGATGTTCAACCTGGAAGCAGCCAGCCCTTCATCAGCGCGGTTCGCGCCGTCAAAGAGGACCTTGCGGCAGGACGCTTTGAGGAAGCCGCCCAAAAGGCCAAGGTGCTGCCCGGCAAAGAGATGACCTACGCGGTGCGCTGGGACACTCTGCCCGCAGACAAGCGCAGCTATATCGAGAAGGGCATTGAGCGGGCAATCAAGGAGTGGTCCAGCCAGCCTGCGGAATTCAAAATCAAGCTCTCCGAGAATGACCCCGACATCGTGGTCAGCTTCTCCGATGAACTGGGCAATGATCCAGAGTCAGGCGAGAAGCTCGGAGCAGTTCATTTCATCGGTTTTGCTCCCGGAGAACCCCGCGTGGACACGGTGATCGCGCTCAAGCGTGGAAATCCGCTCCGCACCACCGAGATCCACGACATTGTTTCAGAGATGGCGTTCGCCATCGGCTCGCGGCTCGGCCTGGAACGCCAGCCCACGCCGACCACGGCGATGTTCCGGGTGGAGGCTCCCAACACCATCTTCGCGCGTCCCGCGCCCGTTGAAGTCAAGCTGGCGCTGATCAATGCGGAGATTGGCGGCGCGCTCCGCGAGGCGGCTCGAACCAAAACCAAAGTGGCAGTTCCCGAATCTGGAGCCTACATCGACGCCAATGAGATCAAGGGGGGAACCGTGATTCAGGGCGAATCGATGCCCATGAGCTTCCAGGTCAACAACCGGGGCAAGAATCCGCTCAAATACCGCGTTGTCCCGGACTGCGGATGCTTCATTCTCCCCGCGCCCCAAGGCGTCGTTGAACCCGGCGAAGCCGCAATCGTGCCCATCAACATCCGCACGATGGAGTTCCCCGGTCCGCTCAACAAGAGCCTTTTTGTGTACACCGACGACCCGGAAATGCCGGTCAAGCGCATCCCGGTCACGGGAATGGTCGAACCCCTCTACCGCTTCCTCACCCCGAGCGGCAAGACGATTTTTTCCAACGATGGCGAACTGCAGCAGATCGAGGTCTTTCTTGCTGTCCATCCGGGGAGGACATTTGAGATCGAAGCTCACGAACTGACGGGCGTGAAAGGGGTGGTGAACATCGAACCCTGGAGCGGCTCTCTCGCTGATCAAGGTTTCGGTGAGCCAGCCAAGGATCGCAAGGGATACAAGATCACCCTGACGATTGATCCGGGAACTCTGCCTGGACGCACCGCTGGGCTTCTGGCCGTCAAAACCACGGACAAAACCCTGGGTGTCCTTCGATGGAGCTTCACTCTCCAAAAAGGCATCGTGGTCAACCCGGGTGCGATCTTCTTTGGCGAAGTTGATCCCAAGCCGAATCGGGCTTGGGCGCTGCTTCAGGGTGCAGGCCGAAAGTTCAAGATCACCAAGATCGAATCCGACAGCGAGTTCGTGAAAGGCTCATGGGAGCCCATGGGTGAGGATGACACGCTGAAGCTGGTCGCGGAATTCAACGGCAAGGCGCCGATCGGCAGGTTCACCGCGCGGCTCACCCTGCACACAGATGACCCCGATCAGCCGACAATCATCGTTCCAGTCCAAGGCACGGTGAGATGAGGTCGTTTCTCTGGGTGCCTGCGGTTCTGGCTCTGATCGCCGGAATCGTCGCGTCGCCCAGAGACAAGACTCAAACCCTCATTGTCGGCAACGGTTCGGAGGGTTATCTATCGCCCTGCGGGTGCTACAAGCCCATGACGGGGGGGCTCAAACGCCGCGCCACAGCGATCCGGCAGCTCCGAAAATCTCAACCCAATGCCGCCTACGTCGAGATGGGGCCATTCTCAGGCGGCATGGACAGGCAGCAGGAGATCAAGGCCGAGACGACGGCGGAGATCCTGGACGAGCTCCAGCCCGCCGCGATCGGCCTCGCTGCCGAGGATGCAAGGCTGGGGCTTGGAATGCTGGAGAGCCTTCAGCGTCTGTCAGGCGACAGAATCGTCGCTTCCCAGCTATCGAATGGATGGCGGGAATTCGCGGCCGCCGGACCTGTCTTGACGGCCTCCATCGACCCCAAGCTGGAGGTCGAAG
>JAEYWW010000041.1 GCA_023428805.1 Armatimonadota bacterium
GTGCTTGGCCTTGCAGGCGATGAGGACGGCGGAACAGGCGAGGGAGACAATGCTTCCGGCGACCCCCGCGATGGTCGCACTCGTCGCGACTCCGCCTGCGAGGGCGGCGGCTTCCTCCGGCTTGAGAACCTTGCCTAGACCTTCGACCAGCTTTTCGTAATTCCCGCCGATGAGCCCTGCCTCAGCAAGGACCTGCCGCCGGACTTCCAGATTGCTCGACCCCTTGGGAGGCATGAACCGGATGTTACTTTACGCTGGGCAATGACGGCAATCGGACATTGCGGCAATCACGCTGCATCATACATTCCGCAAAAACAGACCGCAATCCCAATCCTGCTCAAGAGCAAGGTCTCTTTCGCAGCAGGCTAGCGCGCGTACTTCTTGTAGAACACGTTCATCGTGCGCGCGATGTTGGCGGCATGATCGGCGATGTGCTCGAGGGCGTGGAAGATTTCGGAGCAGCGGAAGAGCTGACGCTTCTTCTCGGGCTGTTCCACGATCATTTCCAGGAGCGCGCGGCGCGATTTCTTGTACTGCTTGTCCACCACCTCATCCGACTTGATCAATGCGGTGGCGGCTTCCGTTGAATACTGAGTGTAGAGCTGCAGGGCGGCCCGGAAGTTCGCGCGGGTGTCGCGGTCCATTTCGGCGAGAAGGTCCTTGAGGTTTTCGGGGAAGGTGACCTGGAGTTTGAAGCTGCGACGGCCCAGCTTCGCGGCATCGTCCCCGGCTTTTTCAATTTCGGCGACCACACCCAAAGTTGATGTCAGGAAGAGCAAGTCTCGTGCGACCGGGCTCTCCTTGACCATGGTGAGGACGATCTTGTCGGTCAGCGCCACCTCGGCCTCGTCAATCTGCCTTTCGAGTTCGTTGACGCGCCCGGCCACTTCCTTGTCGTCATTCAAGGCTGATTGCACCGCCAGCTCGACCATTTCCAGGGCGAGGTTGCCCATCCGAATCAGGTCGGCCTGGATTTCGGAAAGAGTCTGATCGTAGTTGGAGCGGTTCATCTTCATAGGCTATACCCGAGCAATGTTAAGCGATTGATTAAGACCTCCTTAACGACGGGCCATTCGTAGTCCAAGATGCTGAAATATGCGGTGTTGCGCCGATGCCCGTCGGGCAGGATCATGACAGATCGGCGAACGCCTTCGAATTTTGCCCCCAGCTTTTCGATTCCCGCCCTCGACCGCAGGTTCCGCTCATCGCATTTGAGCTGCACTCGAATGCAGCCGAGATTCTCAAAGGCATGAGCGAGCAGAAGGAGCTTGCATTCAGGGTTGACCAACGTGCCCCGATAGTCCGCTTGATACCAGGTGTGCCCGATTTCCAGATGGCGGTGCTCTGAGCTGATGTCGAAGATCGACGTGCAGCCAACGAGCTGACCGCTCCCCAATTCGGTGACCGCAAACGCCCACCCATGCGCCGTCCGCTCCGTCACATAGCCTGCGAATCCCTCTTCATTCCAGGGAGACGGAGTGATCGGCATATGCTGGAATGTGTCAGGAGTGGCGGCATTGAGCAGCCCCGCGACATGAGTCTGATTCAGCTTTTCCAACCGCACCTGTTTTCCGGGCAGGGTTTCAGGTTGAGTCCAAGTGGTCATGCGAGTCAGGATTCTATACGGACCAAGGGATGTTTGGATATGAACACATTTCCAATTTTAAGAGCATACAGAATCAACCCAATCCAAAATCGGATGAACTCGTCAACTGCGTGACTCTTGACAGGGAAGAGCAAAGCCAACTCAGTCATAATCCCAATCGTGAGCGACCTGAAGAAGCATGTGGACGATCTGGCTGGACTCATTGAGGAGTTCGGGCTGGAGAGCGCTTCGCTCAAGGGTGAGGATTGGAAGGTCGCGCTCGCCAAAAACCCGCCGCAGAAGGGCGTCGCGGCTGTCGCCGCCGCTCCTGCCGCCGCACCCACCGAGGCTCCCAAGCCCCGAGCGGGCAAGGCTGAAAAAGCCAAGCCGCAGGGTCCGAAGGGCATCCCGATTTCCAGCCCGATGATGGGCATTTACTACTCATCGCCGAGTCCAGGTTCGCCCGCCTTCTGCAAGGAGGGCGACACCGTCAGCGCGGGGGATGTGGTCGGCCTCATCGAAGCCATGAAGGTCTTCAACGAGATCACCAGCACCATGTCCGGACGCATCAGCAAGGTTTGTGTGGAAAATGGCCAGCTCGTTCAGCCCGGAGATCCTCTCGTCTATGTTGAGTGAAGCCGCCCCGATTCGGGTCGGCATTCTCGGTTTCGGAACTGTCGGTGAGGGCACCTACCGGATGCTCGTCGACAACGAGGACGAGATCCTCCGCAAGATCGGGGCTCCTGTCGAAGTTCGCCGCATCGGAATCCGCGATCCCAAGAAGAGCCGCAGCCTCGATTCCGGCATCTTCACCACCGATCTCGACTCCATCATCAACGATCCAGAAATTGATGTCATTCTCGAGTTGATGGGCGGTGAGAATCCCGCCGCAGAGCTTGTCGAGAAGGCGCTGGACAACAAGAAGCACGTCGTC
This sequence comes from Armatimonadota bacterium, assembly GCA_023428805.1. GTDB lineage: Bacteria > Armatimonadota > Fimbriimonadia > Fimbriimonadales > Fimbriimonadaceae > JAEYWW01. The sequence continues at coordinate 2,520 of JAEYWW010000041.1, forward strand.
ACCGCCAACAAAGAGCTGATCGCCAAGCACGGGTCCCGGCTCGTCACCAAGGCAAGGCTTCTTGGACTTGATCTTCACTTTGAAGCCGCCGTCGGGGGAGGCATTCCTGTTGTCCAGCCGCTCAAGCATCAGCTCGCAGGCAACGACATCGTCAAGATGATGGGCATCCTGAATGGGACGACCAACCACATCCTGACCGAGATGCGGCTGTTTGACAAGTCATACGACGACGCGCTGCTCGAAGCTCAGGAGGCTGGCTACGCCGAAGCCGACCCCACGAACGATGTGGATGGCATCGACACGATGTACAAGATCAGCATCCTGGCGGCCATCGCATTCGGCAAGCAGGTTCCCTTGGAAGGCGTACACCGCGAGGGCATCCGCGGGGTCACTCCCCGCGACTTCCACTTGGCGGAAGCCTTTGGCTACACGATCAAACTGCTGGGGATCTGCGAAGAGATCGAATCGGGCCGCGTGCTGGTCCGTGTCCACCCGACCCTGATTCCATTGAATCACCAACTCGCGGCAGTGGAGGGCGTCTACAACGCGCTCTGGCTGCAGGGCGACTTTGTGGGCGATCTCATGTTTTCTGGCCGGGGAGCGGGGGCGCATCCGACCGCATCGGCCGTCGTGGGAGACCTGATCGACGTGGGCCGCAACATGATGATCGGAGGCTCGGGCAGCGCGATCCCCTACGGGGACGGCATGGCCTGCGAGCCAGTCGAAAACCTGGTTTCACGCTACTACATCCGCCTCAAAGTCGTGGACCGACCCAACACTCTGGGCAGAATCAGCACAATTTTCGGACGGCACGAGGTGGGACTGGCCGCGATGGAGATGCGGGTGCTCGAAGAAGCGGACCGGGGCGAGATTGCCTTCATGACCCATCCCTGTCGGGAGGGCTCCTTCCGAACCGCCCTCCAGGAGGTCGCGTCGGAGAACGTCGTCGCCAGCGTCGCAAGTTGGATGCGTGTGGAGGAGTGAACCGTGCGCTCGGCCCCGCCGGGGCCAAGCCGAGCACTCCACCCACCCCGGCTGTAGTAGGGCTCTTCCATCGGACCGCTCGACTTCAGTCGAGCCCTCGGTCGTGCGCACTTTAGTGCGATCAAGGTTGGAGGTTCGCACTAAAGTGCGGGAATCCGAGAG
>JAEYWW010000113.1 GCA_023428805.1 Armatimonadota bacterium
CAGTGGGGAGGCGTTGGCGGGGCCTCAGGGTTTTGGGCTTGATCCATCGACTCTCAGCTTCATCGCCGAGCAGATCGCGGGTGTGCACGCCCTCGGCGTCCAGGTTTCCATCGTGGTCGGAGGCGGCAATTTTGTCCGCGGAGCCACGTTCAGCGAGGAAGGCCAGATCGACCGCACGGTGGCCGACCACATGGGAATGATGGCGACGATCATGAACGGCCTCGCCGTTCAGGCAGCGTTGGAAGCCAAGGGCGTCCAGACTCGAGTCCAGAGCGCGATTGCGGTCGCAGAGGTCGCCGAACCGTTCATCCGCCGCCGGGCGATCCGCCACATGGAGAAGGGAAGAGCGGTCGTCTTCGCCGGAGGAACTGGCAACCCCTATTTCACCACCGACACCGCTTCCGTCCTCCGCGCGCTGGAGATCGACGCCAACTGCCTGCTCAAAGCGACCAAGGTGGATGGCATCTACAACAAGGACCCGAAAAAGCACAGCGACGCGGTGCGCTACGACAAGCTGACCTTTGGGCAGGCGATTGACGAGCGGCTCGGCGTCATGGATCAGACCGCCTTCACGATGTGCCGGGAGCATGGGATGCCCGTGATCGTGTTAGACTTGATGGAGGCGGGCGCGATGGTTCGAGCCGTGAAGGGCGAACCTGTCGGCACCCTCGTGCAGGGAGAATAAGAGAGAACTCATGTCGGAACTTTTGAAAGACACAGAGCATAAGATGCAGCAGGCGGTCGAGGCGACCCTGCACGAATTCCAGCGCGTCCGCACGGGCCGCGCCAACCCGCAGGTTCTCGAGAAGATTCTCGTGGATTATTACGGAACGGAAACTCCGGTCAACCAGGTGGCGAACATCTCCGTCCCTGAGCCTCGCCAGCTTCTGATCCAGCCCTATGAGAAGAATATGATGGGCGCGATCGAGAAGGCGATCCTCAAGAGCGACCTTGGCATCACTCCGAACAATGACGGCACCGGCATCCGCCTCAACTTCCCGCAGATGACTGAGGAGCGCCGCAAGGAGATGATCAAGCAGGTGCACGGTCTCGCCGAAGATGGCTGTGTGTCGATCCGCAATGTGCGACGCCATGCCAACGATCAGCTCAAGCAGCAGCTCAAGGCCAAGGAGATTTCCGAGGACGATGAGAAGGGCTTGGAGAAGAAGGTTCAAGACCTGACGGACAAGTACATCGCCCAGGTTCACGAGCTGCAGAAGAAGAAAGACGCCGAACTGATGGAAATCTGAGGCTTCGATGTCCTCAATTTCGCCCCGCAACGATGTTCAACGCCGCGCGGTCGCCGCAGGCGTTGATCTTGCGCGTCTCCCCGAACACATTGCCATCATCATGGACGGCAACGGCCGATGGGCGACCCGCAAGGGGATGGGGCGTCTGCTGGGGCATCGGCAAGGCTATCTGACGCTCAAGGACGTACTCTTGAAGGCGGACCAACTGGGTGTCCGGTATCTGACTGTCTACGGCTTCAGCGCGGAGAATTGGCGCCGCCCGGAAGATGAAGTCGGCGGATTGATGAAGCTCATCGACGAGGCGGCGCGGACGGAACTGGCGCGGCTGATCGAAGAGAATGTGCGCGTCCAGGTTGCAGGGCGAATGCACGAATTGCCGCAATGGCTTCAGGATTCCTTGACGGATCTGATCGAACGCACCCGGGAAAACACGGGGATCACCTTCATTCTGGCGATCAATTACGGTGGTCGCGCGGAGATCGTGGATGCCGTGCGGAAGATCGTGGCTTCAGGCGTCGATGCTTCGGTGATCACCGAAGATTCTCTGAGGGATCGGCTCTATTGCCCGCAGGTGCCCGATCCGGACCTGATGATCCGCACGGCGGGCGAGCTGCGCTGGAGCAACTTTCTGATTTGGCAGGCGGCGTATTCCGAGCTGTTCGTGACCGATGTTTCCTGGCCGGAATTTGGGGAGGAGCAGTTGATCGAGGGAGTCAAGCAGTTCCAAAGCCGCGAACGGAAGTTCGGCGGCCTCAATTTGCCCGCGTGAAGCGCATTCTTACGCCATCGTGCATATTTGCGGATCGATTGTCTGAAAAAGTTCTATGCGACCTAAAAAGTATAGATACCCCGTCAAAACCTGGGGTAAATTCTTTTCATGTCCGAAGCTCAGGGATTCGTTGCGATCAACTTCATCAAGTGTGAAGAGGATTACAAAGGTCGCTTTGAGGAACTCTTCCAGACCCGCGCCCGTGCGATCGACCGCCTGCCCGGCTTCCGCAACATGGAGGTGCTTCGACCGAATGGCGAGGACGGCGAGTACCTTGTTGTCAGTCATTGGGACAGCGAAGATGAATTCCAGGCTTGGACCAATTCTCCCGAGTTCCTGGAAGGCCACAAGCGCGGATTTGAGGACATCAAGAAGGCCAAAGAAGAGGGCCGCCCCTCGCCCATGAAGTCCACCTTCAAAACTTACAGCGTTCTTTGCAGTTGAGAAGCACGGGATGAAAATTGACGGGTGAAGGAATTTCCTTCACCCGTCAACTTTCAACTGATCTTCAGTCCCATACGCGGCACGCCTCTATTTGCTGATCCGTCATACCGATCAATGGAAGAGCAGGCTTGGGGGCGGTTGGCGGAGCGGTACGGCGCGACCGGGGAGCCCGGGGCTTGGCGGGCGGTGCAGGAGGATTACTATTGGGATCGTCTCGATGTCGCCTATGAAGCCGCAAGTTCCATGGGAACCGGGAGCTACGGGCTTGGCCTGACCCTCTACCGGATGGTTGAAGCCGAATACATCACCCGCACCCACGCCCAGATTGACCAGGTCAACGACTGGCTTGATTTGGAGTGGATTCCCGGCGAAGTCGCCCTCAGCTTCGACGAACTGAAGGATATCCTGGTTGATGCCGCAGACCAAATCTGCTCGCGGTTTGGTTGGACGCATGGACCGAAGACGCTCGTTTCGATCCTCGCCCGCTCTGCGAACGAGCCTTGGGCTCCGGGGAGGCATGGATTCTGCGTGGACAAAACCCCCTACGACAAGATATGTCTGCCAGGGAACTTGACGGATCGTCCAGAGGAACTCCACGAGGCGATGCGGCACGAATATGCCCATGTGATGACCCTCAATCGCTCCGACGCTCAAGTGCCGATCTGGCTGGATGAGGCGATTGCGATGCAGGCGTCGGGAGGTCTTCACCCGCAGGCGGCGCAGATGTTTGCGGCCAGCAATTGGCCCTGGCTTGCCGAGCATGATCTGGCGAACGCCTTCCGCACAGACCGCGAATCCGCCCAAGGTCAGAACCTTGTTTGGCGCGCCTATCAGCAGAGCGCGGCGATTGGGGCTTATCTGGCCAGCCTCAAAGGGGAGCGATCTCTCGGCGATCTCATGGATGGATTCACCAACAACTCAATGCTCTCAGGGCTGGTGATGCGATTCAAGGGACAGGAGCCTGTGGACGAAGCATTGCACGAGGTTTACGGGATCGGAGTGGCGCAGCTTTGGGAAGATTGTCGCGAAAAGATTGGATTGTGAATATAGAATTGCTGATTTCTTTCGGACTACAAGCTGCCTCTGGTCAGACCCTCACCCGACCCTGATTTCTCTGCGTTGTCAGACTGGAAGAGGGTGCCCCCGCCTTTCCGCATGCTACGCCGATGACCAGCACTGCCGCACTCTTCGCCATGATGGATTGCATCGCAAATGTTGGGATGAGGCACAGTATTTCATTCGGGCTGACCCGGCTCAACTGATTCAAGGACGCGGACTTGCGGCAGGCCGCCGAAATGAAAAGCGCGACATGAATGATCGCGCACTCCATGTTCTGCTTTGGGGAAGCCAAATGGCAATCCTAGAAGCCGAGGTTGCCCAAGACGGCTTCTAGCTGGACATTCGATGAGCGAAGACGCTGGCACAGAACCTTGCCCACGTGGCGCAGAACGGTCAGGCCGAGATGCGGCTGGCGGTCCATGAGGGCGTTGAAGTCTTCGGCCTTGATTCTGGCCAGGGTGGCGGGGCCGTCAGAGACCACGTTCGCGCTGCGCTCGCCAGTGTCGAACAGGGCGAGTTCGCCGAGGATGGTTCCGGGGCCGAGCCGCGCGATCAGATCACCAGTGCCGGTCTCAACGCGCACTTTGCCGACAAGGAGGATATAGACATTGTGCGCTTCGGTGAATTCGCGCAAAATCTCAGTTTCCGCCTCGAAAGCCGCCTCTTCGGCGATGCCTGCGATGGCTTGGATTTCTCCGTCGGTCAGACCAACCGCGATATAGCTCGACTTGATTCCCTCGAAAACATTCATGCGCAGGTCCTAATGTACCCCTCAGCTTCGACTAACGACCATAGCCTGGAAAGCGACGATGGCCGCGCTCACATGGACGTTCATCGACTTTCCTTTTCCGTACATGGGGATGTAGACCGCGCCCGCGCAGTGCTTGAGGACGCTCGGGTACGTGCCGGTCTGCTCGTTGCCGAGAACGAGGCAGGTTCGAGGAGGGAATGGGAATTCCGTATAGCAGGCCGCCTCATCGGTGATTTCCACCGCCACGAGCGTCCAGCCATCGTTGATCGCGGCAAGAGCCGCCTCTTCGTGAACCCGATGGTGGGAGTAGGGAACACGGCGATGGTGCCCCATCGAAGTCACCGGGATCATCGGACTCTCTTCCGGCTGCGGTGTTTTTCCGCTCATGTAGACGTGCTTTGCGCCGCAGGAGTCGGCGACCCGGAAGAGGCCGCCGACATTGTAGGCATCCGACCAATCCTGGAGCAGGAAGGCGATCTCGACCTGCGGAGGGTGGTTCTTCTGGAACGACGCGTAGAGGTCGCGGAATTCGGCCTTGGTGCGGAGCGCCTTCATGCCGTGCGCAGCGGAATTCGGCCAAGCGCGTTCTGAATCGTCCGCGCCGCCTCAATCGCGAATTCCATCAATCCTTCGGTTTGGGCGTCATTGATGAACAGGACTCCCAGCACTCGACCGCGGGCCATCAAGGGAACTGAGGCGGTGGTGCGGGCAAGATCGATGCCGCGAATGGCGGGAAGGCGGCTACCTCCGGCACCGGACAAGTGTTCCTCGCCCGCCTTGAGAGCCCAGACTGATTGAGTGGGAACGAACTCCGGCCAATCGCGGCCCCATGCGGAGGCCCGTCGCAGGCCCTCTCCATGAATCAGGGCCACCATGCCATGCGACCCCGGTCGGGCTGCGAGAACGGCATCTTCGAGCAGGAGAAGAATCTCATCCTCCTCATCAGCGGCCAGAAGCTGCCGTGCGAGATGACCGAGGTCGGACTTGCCGATAACCGGAGCAGAAATAGAAACCGCTTCAGCAATTGGCTCTTCAACCTTGACGGGCTCAGGAATTGGAACTTCGATGATGGCTTCGGTCGGCGTCAGATCGACAAATCCGATGCCGTAGTGCACGTCGTCGTTGCCGCTCAACCGCTGGATGACGAGCTTCATCCGCTTGACGCCCTGGCGAGTGTGGACATCTGCTTCCATCGCCCGCTCAGAGCCGGGAGCTTCGGTCTTGAGGTCGATCAAACTTCGGAACAGCTCCAAATCCGGCTCGTTGACCAGAGAACTCAATTCCAGCCCCAGAAGCTCTTCTGCACGACGCCCCAACGCGCCCGCCGCCGCCTCATTGACGACAACGATCACCATTCCCAGGTTCAACCCCAGGGCGGGGCGGACGGGCTGAAAAGCGGCCTCTGGCATTTGGATGGTCGGATAGGCCCACATTGTGCTGACACCGGGCCTGAACCGCTCGAAGGATTCAGGCTTACATCGGTCAAGACGCGGGCCAATTCAGGGACGAATCAGCCTTTTTTCCACTTCGTGCGAAAGACTGACAAATTTGCGAGGGAAGATAAAAAGGTGTTTCGTTCGAGGAAACACTTCAATCAGGACTTCAGTCACATAGTTTTAACGTTCGTTAAGGACGTGATTATTTGAGGGATTATTTATGAGCGATCAACCTGTTTTCGGGGCGGGCTCCCATCGCAGCAGCAAGGGAAGCGCTTCGAACGTGACTCTGTTCCGTCGTCTGATCGGGCTGACGGTGGTCGGAGTTGCGCTTGCGATTATCTATTTTGCGGTCAAGCCGTTGAATCATGCGATTCGACTGACTTTTGAAAACCCGGCGGCAACCGAGCAGTACGCCGTGGTTTCGTCCAAGGGCCTTACTCTGGCGGGGACTTCCAAAGTTCTCCCCATCGGTGGAGGCGAGATGAAGGATCCCTATGCGGTGACCGTGGGTGACTGGTTCGCCTTCTGCGACCGTCGATCTTTGAGCGTGACTCTGGTGAACCCGAAAGGGTCAAGCGAGAATATCCAGATCAACCAGCAATTTGGCGAAAGCGACCGGATTCTGCGGCTCTATCCGGCAGCGGCTGGAGTTTACGTTGTCATCCAGGATCTCTCTGACACCGCCAGCGTTCGGGCGGCAACGCGCCCAACCAAAACACTCTACGTTAAGTTCGACAAGACCTCCGAAACGGTTTCCGAAGACCAGGCGGTCGAGCCGAATCCGGGCGGCAACCAGTTCGTCAGCCGAGCCATAGACGGGACCTTCACTTGGAACGAAGGCGGCACTCCAACAGTTTTGGCAAAGCTTCAAGACGCCGTGATCTGGTCCACCGACTTTGGCGCGAAGGTCGTCGCGGTCGCGGGAGACAAGAGCGTGACGATCATCAACAATGGCAAGCAGAGTTCATTCACTCCCGCCATGGCACACCGGGTCACCGATGTCCGTGTCCGGCCCGATCTTCAGGAAATCTGGGTTGCGGTCGCCAAGATGGGCGGAGGCACAGGTGTGCTCGCCTACGACTACACCGGAAACTTCAAGAGCTTCAAGGCGAACAGCAAGGACAATCTCTACGGACCCTATACGCCCAAGAGCCCAGCGGTGGACGCCCTGCTGGCCCAGGTTCAGTAAGCTAACAGAATCTTGAACGTCAGGTCGTGGATCAAGAGCCTGGGGCGCATCACGCCCTGGGCTCTGCTGTTGGTCGGAGTCATCTATCTGATGCTTCCGGTCCAGGAGGGCGCCGCCCGACATTCGGTGGTCGTCGAGCACCGCTTCACCCCGCTGACCGCGCCAAGAAATGCGATTGTCCTCCGAACGATCGCAACTCCCTATACGCCCATCCAGAAGTCGCAGGCGATCTATCAGATTTTCGACAATGAAGGCACGGTCGATGTTGCCCTGACGGTCAACCGCCTGGAAAAGCTGGTTGAAGACATCCTGCAGGCCAATGGAGGGGCGCAGACCGCGACCGTGAACCAACTACGCCAGAAGATCGCCTTTTCCCGCGCAATTCTCTCCCGCTCATCACGATCACGGCCGCTGGGTTCGACGGTGCCCGGCATCTTCGCTCCGGTCGGGGGACTGTATGACGGCTATGTTCCGAAGGGAACAGTTCTCGCCAGAATTTTGGAGCCAGGCAAGTTCATCATCAATTTGGAGCTGGACGAAAAAACCAAAGCGCCTTCTGTCGGCAGCGAAATTTCCATTGAAGGAATTCAGGTCGATGCGCCAGTCTCCAACATGAAAGTCAATGGAGAGGAGCTTTCGGGTGCATCGTTCAATATCCCGAGCGCGCAGAGCACTCGCATCGATGCATCAGGCAATCAGCGACAGGTGGAATCCGGCACCGCATCTTATACGACATCCTCCGCGAATGCCGTCCGGGCCAAAGTCGCCTCCGTGGAGCATCTCAACCAGTTCAAGGAGAGGCCGCTGACCGACATCGAGCTCAAAGCACTCAAAGTTCAGATGGAGTCGAGACTGGTGGCGAGAAAAGATGGCACCCTCGTGCGATTCTTTCCCTCCAAGGCCACGGCCAAACTGTATCGCTGGGAGAAGGACGCAAAGCCTGGATCGCTGGGAAGTCGGCTCGTTTTGACATTCGAATCGAAGGAACTTCACCAAACCGCTCTAGCCGCGCTCAGAACAAACCGAAAATTAAAGGGAAGTGTCGTCTTGGGAGGCTCCGTTCGGCCAAGATGGAAACGACTCTTTGATTAGGCACGTCTTTATCATCTAACCGCCATGTACGCCGCCCTTCTGGCGATGGTGCCGCTCGCCGCATCCATCGAGGAATCCAAGCCGGATATTCCGATCCGTACGGCGGTTGAAGACGACATGTTTCCCGAGAGCTGGCGGGGCGGAGATGCCAAGGCCAGCGCGGAATCTCTGCCCGCATTTGAAAAGGCGCGGTCGATTCGTTTGGTCGAAATGGCGTTCACGAAGTATCCCAAGGAGGTGCTTCAGCCCAATCTCAAGCGGGTCTACATCCTCCGAACCATGTCCTTTTTTGGCATGACCTACGGCGGCACCAACTCGCTGGACACGGTCTATCTCTCCAACCGAGGGGTGGACTACGGATACACCGATCTCTATATCGAAGAGTCTTTTCACCACGAGTTTTCCAGCATCCTGCTGCGGAACAACCGCCGCAGCCTTGACATCCGCGCTTGGACCAACTGCAACGATCCCGAAGTCAAATATCAGGGCAATGGCACCGACGCTCTGCAATCGGGAATGGCCGACACCCGCTACCGCGACGAATGGCACGACCTCGGGTTTTTGGCGCAATACGCAACCGCTTCGGTGGAGGAGGACTTCAACATGATGGCGGAGGGGATGTTCGGAGGCGATCCGCGATTCTGGCGGGCGGTCGACAAATTTCCGCGCATCCGCAAAAAGTTCGACTTGATCCTCAAGTTTTATCAGAACCTGAGTCCCGAGTTCACCGAGAAGAAGCTCCGCTCCTACGCCAACTGAGGATGGGCCCTATAAGCCTTACCCAGATCGTTCAACCCTTCACAATCATCCCCAATGCTGACGCGCATCTCGAAGGAGTTCCGCTGGGAGATGGGGCATCGCCTGCCCTATCACACCGAAGGGTGCCAGAACATCCACGGCCACTCCTATCGGATGGTGGTCGAACTCATCGGAGAAACCGATGAGAGCGGCATGGTGCTCGACTTCGGCGAGATCAGCCAGATCGTGCGCCCCATTCTCGCCCAGCTCGATCACAGCTTCATGGTTGACCCCTGGGATGCGATGATGCAGGCGGTTCTGCGTGAAAACAACCTCAAGGCGACTCCGGTTGAATTCTTTTCGACCGCGGAGAACATCGCGCATTGGATGCTGTCGCAAGTCCGTGCAGGAGTGCAGTCCCCGCGCATCCACGAGATCGCAGTGCAGGTTTTCGAGACCGTGACGAGCATGGCGGAGGCAAGATGGACCAGAGAATCCTGATCTCGGAAGCCAGGATCAAGGCCCGCGTCGCCGAATTGGCGCAGGACATCCAACGCGACATCCCCGAAGGCACGATCATTCTCCTGGGAGTGCTCAAGGGAGCGGTGCATTTCCTGAGCGACCTCTCTCGGGAGATCGGTGAACGGGCTAAGCTCGACTTCATCCAGCCATCCAGCTATGGCGCGGCAAGCAAGTCGTCGGGGGTTGTCAAGCTCGTCAAGGATCACGACTTCAGCATCGAGGGAGAGCACGTGCTGATCGTCGAAGACATTGTGGATACGGGACTGACCTTGCAGTACCTGAAGGAGCTGCTCGAAACCCGGAATCCGGCCTCGCTTCGCACGGTCGCCCTCCTCTCGAAACCCGCCGCCCGCAAGGTGAATGTGGACGCGGACTACGTGGGTTTTTCGATTCCGAACGAATTTGTGGTAGGATACGGGTTGGATTTCGATGAGCGTTATCGAGGTCTGCCCCACATTGCAGTGATCTCCGGCTTGTCCGGGCATTCTGCAAGCTGATTTTCAGCAACTTCACCTCAAACTTTCACAACGCTTCACAACAACTTATGAGCCACGTTTTTCGGCCCCGCAAAACGGACGGAGGCGGCAACCAGAACCGCAACCGGCCCCATAACAACAACCGACGAAAGAACCCCAACCGCGAGCGCGAAGACCTCGCATCCGATCTGGAGCAGCTGCCGGAGATCGACTTCAACCACTTCGACCAGATGTCGAACACCGATCTCGCCAAGGCCGCCAAAAAGGCGAAGATCAGCCTGGACCTCGAACGCCACAAAGTCATCGAAGAGCTCCTCGCCAAAGCCAACGAAGAGCACGGTTCCATCTACAAGCAGGGCGTCCTTGAACTTTTGAACGACGGCTGGGGATTCCTCCGCCGCAGCAACTACATCCCCTCCAACGAAGACGTCTACGTCAGCCAGTCCCAGGTCAAACGATTCGGCCTCCGCGCTGGCGACCATGTCTTCGGCCTGGTCCGCGCTCCGAAGGAAGGCGAGAAGTATTACGGGATGCTTCGCGTTGAGAGCGTCAACGGCATGGGCACCCAGTCGCCGGGCATGGCGATGCGCCGCAACTTCGACGAACTCACGCCGCTCTTCCCCGAAGAGAAGCTGAACATGGAGACGCATCCGGACAACATCATTGGCCGGATCGTCGACCTGATCGCTCCCATCGGAAAGGGCCAGCGCGGTCTGATCGTCGCGCCGCCGAAGGCCGGCAAGACGACCATCGTCAAGACCATCGCCCAGGCGATCACCGCCAACAACCCCGAAGTCGCCCTCATGGTGCTGCTCGTGGACGAACGGCCCGAGGAAGTCACCGACATGCGCCGATCCGTGCGCGGCCAGGTGATCTCCTCGACCTTCGACGAGCCCGCCGAGAACCACATGCGCGTCGCCGATCTCTGTCTGGAGCAGGCGAAGCGATTGGTCGAGGCCGGACGCGACGTGGTCGTTCTGCTCGATTCGATCACCCGCCTCTCCCGCGCCAGCAACCTGACGATCAACGCCTCGGGCCGAACGCTCTCAGGCGGTCTCGACCCGGCGGCCCTCTACCGCCCCCGCCGATTCTTCGGCGCGGCGCGCAACATCGAGGAGGGCGGATCGCTCACGATCATCGCCACCGCGTTGATTGAAACCGGATCCAAGATGGACGAAGCGATCTTTGAGGAATTCAAAGGCACCGGCAACATGGAGATCGTGCTCAACCGTGAACTCGCCGAGCGCCGCGTCTGGCCCGCCATTGACGTCCGCAGCTCCAGCACCCGTCACGAGGAGAAGCTGTTCGAGCCGCACTACCTGGAAGGCGTCGTCCACCTGCACCGCATGCTGGCGAACTCCAAGGACACCGTCGAAGCCACCGACTCCCTCATCAAGCTCCTCAAACGCACCCCCAACAATCAGGCCTTCCTGGAAGGGGTCATCGCGAAGACGAAGGCGACGGTTTAGACGAGGTTGCTTCACATGGGACAGCGCATTGCTGTCCCATGCTTGATTGTTGAATCCCATCTTTGGGAGGGGAGCCAGCCTCGTGGAACTCGGCCCTCCAAACCCTGTCCACGAGGCCGGAAGGCTATCGAGGATGGTGGCATGGGCGTCCCGCCCATGAGTCCCCCGGGCATCCTGCCCGGGTTGCGTGCGCTTCCGTTGCAAGCATCAGGCCTCAGGTTTTAAAGGACTTCAGAAGCATCCTGGGAGTCTTCTGCGACATCGGTAAACTCCCTCCATGCAATTCGGAAGCTTCAGCTACCCCATGCCGATCAACGAGCCGGTTTTGACTTATGGACCGGGGACGAGGGAGAAGGCGGCGCTCAAGGCCGCGCTCAAGGAGCTCAAAGGGAAGGAGCTGGATGTGCCGATGTACATCGGCGGTCAGGAAGTCCGAACCGGGAAGACCGTGCGGATGCACCCGCCCCACGAGATCGCGCATACGCTGGGGCACTTCCACATGGGCGATCAGAGCCATGTGGGCCAGGCGATTGACGCCGCGCTCGCGGCCCGTGAGGATTGGGCGAACACGAGTTGGGAGAACCGCGCGAACATCTTCCTGCGCGCCGCCGACCTGATCGCGGGCAAGTATCGCCCCTATATGAACGGCACGACGATGCTCGGCCAGAGCAAGAACGCGTTCCAGGCCGAAATCGACGCCGCCTGCGAGATCATCGACTTCCTGCGGTTCAACGTCCACTTCCTCGACCAGATTTATCGGCAGCAGCCGATCAGCGGCCCCGGGATGCACAACCGCATGGAATACCGCCCGCTCGAGGGCTTCGTGCTCGCGGTGACCCCGTTCAACTTCACGGCCATCGCCGGAAACCTGCCGACCAGCGCGGCCATGTGCGGCAACGTCGTGGTCTGGAAGCCCGCGAACACCCAGGTCTACAGCGCGCAGATGATCATGCAGGTTCTCCGCGAAGCGGGCCTGCCTGATGGGGTCATCAACCTGGTCTATGCAAGCGGACCGGATGTGGGAGAAGTCTGCTTCAACCACCCCGATTTCGCGGGCGTCCACTTCACGGGTTCGACCGGGGTCTTCAACCATATGTGGAAGACCATCGGCGCGAACATGGGCAAGTTCAAATCATATCCGCGCATCGTCGGGGAGACGGGCGGCAAAGACTTCGTGATCGCGCACAAGTCGGCGGAGGCCAAGTCGGTCGCCGTCGCCCTGCTCCGCGGCGCGTTCGAGTATCAGGGCCAGAAGTGCTCTGCCGCATCCCGCGCCTATGTCCCCTCGAACCTGTGGGACGAGGTCCGCGAGCTGCTGATCGAAGGCGTCAAGAGCTTCAAGATGGGCTCGGTCGAAGACTTCCGCAACTTCGTGAACGCGGTGATCGACGAGAAGAGCTTCGACAACATCGCGGGCTATCTGGACGCCGCGAAGAACTCTCCTGATGTGGAAGTTCTGGTCGGCGGAAACTGCGACAAGTCGGTCGGCTACTTTGTCGAACCCACGATCCTCGTCGCGAAGGACCCGCAGTACCGCACAATGTGTGAGGAGATCTTCGGCCCGGTGCTGACGATCTACGTCTACGACGCGGAGAAGTGGAGCGAGACCCTCGATCTCGTGGATTCCACCTCGCCCTACGCCCTGACCGGCGCGGTGCTGTCGCAGTGCCGCTACGCGGTCGAGGAAGCGACGAACCGCCTCCGCAACGCGGCGGGCAACTTCTATATCAACGACAAGCCGACCGGCGCGGTCGTCGGCCAGCAGCCCTTCGGAGGAGCCCGCGCCAGCGGAACCAACGACAAGGCCGGTTCAATCCTGAACCTCTACCGCTGGCTGAGCGCCCGCACGATCAAGGAAACCTACGTCCCCCCCACCGACTACCGCTATCCGTTCTTGGACGAAGAGTGAGTGAGCTTGAGCCTGGCCAGTTTGTCCAGGCTATTTGCTTTGCTTTCGATGAATATTTTTCGCAGTCTGACAATGCTTCTGATGGTGCAGTCAGGCGGTAAATTGACCGCATGATCGAAGTGGTGGCGATGCTGGCGACGGCGCAACCCAAGCCCCATGCCTACGTTCTGGAGCACAGCGATCAGTGGACGAGGAGCGCGTTTGCTTCGAGTCTGCTGGCGGAGCATGGGTTTGAGGTTGAGCCCCTGCCGCTTGAAGATGATCCCTCCCAGCTCAAGCCGGGATTGATTGTCTTCGCCAGCTTTGCATGCGATATTCCGGGATACGCGAAATACGTCACGGGCGGCAAGTCGAAGCTGATGGACTGGGTGTCGCAGGGCAATGTCCTGCTGCAGCTCACGCAGAGCGATCAGGTGGAGGCGGCCCCGCCATTCCTTCCGTCCAGCCTCATCGCCAGACGGAATGACCGAGACTTGGGGATGACGCGGGTGTTTGATTCCGACCACCTGCTCAACAAAGGCGTGCCCCGCACCCTCTCCTTCCACCGGGATCGCACGAGTTGGGAGAGCTTCTATGACCAGCAGGGGTTCCGGGTGCTGCTGGCGGCGGATGAATCGGGCGCGAATCCGGCCCTGATGGAGGCGGCTGTGGGGAAGGGCCGCGTGCTGCTCAGCTCGATTCCGATGGACAAGACCATCGAGCCCAAGGATGGCCTCAACGCGACCGCGCTGGACGCCTATCGGAAGCTCTTCTTCGCCAACTTGACCGGCTATGTGGATGCGGTCCAAAAAGGGATTGCCCCCACTGCCACTCCAACGCCGAACCAGTCAGAACTGAGGCAGAGAACCGACGGCTCCTGGACGCTCGCGGTTCTTCCCGACACGCAGGTTTACGCGGAATCGTTTCCCGGCGTCTTCAATGCTCAGACGGCCTTTCTCCTTCAGCAGAAGGATCGGCTGGGAATCAAATTTGCGGTTCAGCTTGGCGACATCACCAATCGCAACACACGCGAGCAATGGCAGGTGGCGAAGGACGCGATGTCCCTGCTCGATGGGAAGCTGAACTATGCGATTGTCGGCGGCAACCACGACTACGGCCCGGGCGGCAATGCCGCAACCCGCGAAAGCTACTTCAACGACTATTTCAAAGTCGATGAACAGAGCAGACAATCCACCTTCGGCGGCGTTTTTGAAGAGGGGAAGATGGACAACACCTACCACCTGTTTGAAGCGGGAGGGAAGAAGTGGATCGTCATCGCCCTGGAATGGGGGCCGCGCAACGAGGCGGTGGAATGGGCCGATCGCGTGATGGCGCGGCACAAGGACCGCATCGGAATCCTGATCACCCACGCCTATATGTACTACGACAGCACCCGCTATGACTGGAGGAAATACGGCGACAAGCAGGCCTGGAATCCGTATGCCTACGGCACGCCAAAGCCGGTCAACGATGGGGAAGACCTCTGGCAGAAGCTGGTTCGCAGGCACAATTTTGCATTCACTCTGAACGGGCATGTTCTGGGAGATGGCACGGGCTATCTCGCCAGTCGCAACGACGCAGGCAGGACCACCCACCAGATTCTCCAAAACTATCAGATGAGGGAGTTGGGCGGTCAAGGCTATCTGCGGCTGTTCGAGTTTTTGCCAGACAGCGAGACCGTGCGGATTCGGACGTATTCGCCCGTTTTTGACCGCTTCATGGCAGCTCCAGATCAATCGTTCGAGATCAGGTTGGATTGATGCCCATGCGAGGTTGATTGTTGCCGTCAGAATGAGATTGATATGGCTCTTTCTGTCGGCACTTTGGCTCCGGATTTCACACTCAAAACCATGACCTCCGAGGGGTTGACGGATGTGCATTTGGGCAGCTTCCGAGGCTCAAAGAATGTCGTGCTTCTCTTTGTGCCTGCCGCCTTCACGGGTGTCTGCACAACTGAGCTGTGCGATATGACGGGCTCAATCAACTCCTACACTGACCTCGATGCGGAAGTGATTGCGATCAGCGCAGACACGCCCTTCGCACAGGCAGCTTGGGCCAAGCAGGAAGGGATCGGGCTGACGCTCGTGAGCGATTACCAAAAAGACACGATCAAGGCGTACGACATCGTTTTGGATGACTTGGCTGGTCTCGGCATGGGATCGAAGCGCGCCGCCTTCGTCATCGACAAGGAGGGTGTGATTCGTTACTCAGAGGAGACTCCAACTCCCAAGGACCTTCCCAATTTTGAAGCAGTGAAGAAAATTCTTACTGATCTTTGACGCTGCTCCGGTGAAACTGTTGCTTGCGGTGCCAGAAAATCAGCTTTTTGAGTGATTGAAACGCGCATTTTGAATCTGAACCAGCTACAATAGGCAGTCCGCTCGCCCGTTGGCAAGGAGACTTTGTGACTCGGTTTAATTTGGCATTCCTGCTTGCGGCTGTTGTGCCCTTTGCGCTCTGGGCGGCTTCGCCCACTTTTCAGGAGAAAGCTCCTGAAAAAGTGAGCTTTGCCAAAAAAGTCCAACCCCTGCTCAAGGCCAAGTGCATGGGGTGCCACAACCCCCAGAACAAACAGGGCGGCCTCGACCTAAGCACCCCCGAAGCCATTCGCAAAGGCGGAGTCAATGGCACCTCTTTCAAATCGGGCCACGCCGACGAATCCCTGCTTTTGGTTCGCGTTCTGGGAACCGACGGCAAGCCGAAGATGCCCCTCGGATTTCCGGCTCTGAGCGACGAGGAAGTGGCGATCATTCGGAACTGGATCGCCCAGGGTGCCTCAACCCAGGAACAGACGATCAGCTTCAAGGGCGATATTCTGCCCATCTTCAAAGCCCATTGTTCTGGCTGTCATGGCGATGCGGGTCGTGCGAATCTTCATCTGCTGACCCAGAATGGGTTTGAAAAGGGCGGAATCAGCGGCCACCTCGTCACCCCCGGCGATCCGCAGAAATCATTGCTTGTGCAGCGCATCAAGGGCGAAGGCGGCAAGCCGCAGATGCCCATGGGCTTTGCGCCATTGACGGCGACGCAGATCGCAAAGATCGAAACCTGGATCAAGGAAGGCGCGGGCTTCGAGGAAACAGGACATGACACGCATTGGGCATACGTCAAGCCAGAGCGACCCGACTATCCGACGACTGAAAAGGAAAATTGGGTCAAGAACGGAATTGACAAGTTTATTCTCGCCAAGCTGGAATCTGAAGGTTTGGAGCCCTCCGCAAGAGCCTCGAAGGAAGCCTTGATCCGACGGGTCAGCCTCGACATCACGGGTCTGCCTCCCACTTTGGCGGAGATAGACGCATTTGTCAATGACCAGAGTCCCCGCGCTTACGAGAAGGTCGTTGATCGCCTTTTCGCCAGTTCCCACTTCGGCGAACGCATGGCTCGGCCGTGGCTTGACTACGCTCGCTACGCCGACACCGACGGCTACGAAAAAGATCCAGGCAGGGTCGCGTGGAAGTGGCGCGATTGGGTGATCAACGCCTACAACACCAACATGCCATTCGATGAGTTCACCATCGAGCAGATCGGCGGCGACATGATGCCAAACGCGACCCTGGATCAGAAGATCGCCACCGGCTTCAACCGCAATTCGATGCTGAACCTCGAAGGCGGTGTGGATCAGGCGGAAGCGCGCTTTGAAATGATCATCGACCGGCTCGGCACCACCTCAACGGTGTGGCTTGGCTCAACCGTCGCCTGCGCCCGGTGCCACGATCACAAATACGATCCCATTTCGCAGAAGGATTTCTACAAGCTCTACGCGGTCTTCTCGAACACGGACTACACCCCGGTTGGACCGGCCAATGTTTCGGAGGAGAAGTGGATCGAGCCCTCGATTCCCGCGCCCACCCCCGAGCAGACCAAACGCCAAGCCGAATTGGAGGCCGAACGGAAGGCTCTTGAGGCGCTGGTCAACCGCCGTGACGCCAAACTTGACGAAGCTGAGAAAGTTTGGTTGTCCCAGTTGCAGAAAGCCTGGCTGCCGATGGTTCCGACCGGGGCATCGGCAGATGGCGGGGTCAGCCTGGCTTACGACCTCAATGGAGTGCTGCTTGCTTCGGGCGCGAATCCGGGCAAATCCGTCTACACGGTCACTTTTGACGCAGTTTCGGGACTGACAGGTTTGCTCCTTGAGGCTCTGCCCAACGACGCATTGCCCAACCGAGGTCCGGGACGAAGTTCAGGAGGGAACTTCCTTTTGAGCAAGCTCCGCGCCTTTGTGGGATCGCGCGAAGTGAAGCTCGCCCAGGTGTCCGCCAGCTTTAATCAGAAGGATTACAACGTTTCCGGCACTCTCGACGACAATCCAGAAACGGGGTGGGCTGTCTATCCCGAACACGGAAAATCGCACGACATGGTTGTTCAGTTTGCGGAGCCCCTTCAAGTTCCCGCCGGAGAGAAGCTTGAGCTGGTTTTCGAGCATCAGTCGATGCACGCCAGCCATTCGCTTGGCTCCTTCCGGGTGTCAGCATCCGCGATGCCATCCCCCATCCAATTCGCGGTTGGTCCCCAGCTTCGCGGCGCCGCCGCAAAGCCGAATCAAACCGCTGAAGAAGCGGACCAATTGAAAAGTGCCTTCCGGCGGCACTCGATGGCTCTGGCTGTAGATCGGCAAAAATTGGATGCGGTTCAAGCCCAGCTTTCTCAACTTCAACGCGATATTCCGACCGCAATGGTGATGAAGGAGAACCCTGCAAAGGGGCCGCTCAAGGCTCATCTCCACACGCGCGGCGAATTTCTGAGTCCGGCGGTAGAGTTGGAAGCGGGTGTTCCCGAGTTTCTTGGCGGGGTCCCAATCAGCAAGCCGGTGAACCGGCTGAGCCTCGGCAAATGGCTCGTCCATCGGGACAACCCGCTGACCGCACGAGTTCAAGTCAATCGTTATTGGGAGATGATTTTCGGACATGGAATCGTCGAAACCAGCGAGGACTTGGGAACCCAGTCTTCCCCCCCGAGCCACCCCGAACTCCTGGACTGGCTCGCTGTCGAGTTCATGGATAGCGGCTGGGATGTCAAGCACGTTCTCAAGCTGATGGTGATGTCCGAAACGTACCGCCAGACCAGCGATGCGACTCCCGAGCTGCTGGAGAAGGACCCGCGCAACTTCCTCTATGCTCGCGGGCCCCGGTTCCGCATGGAAGCCGAGATGATCCGCGACACCGCCTATTCAGCCGCTGGTATTCTGTCCGCGAAGGTCGGAGGGCCGAGCGTGTATCCCCTGCAGCCCGATGGCATTTGGAACAACCCATTTGGGGGCACATGGATGACCAGCAAAGGCGAGGACTTGTATCGCCGTGGCCTCTACACCTATTGGAAGCGCACGTCCGCCTACCCATCCTTCCTGACGCTGGATGCGACAACGCGCGAAAGCTGCACAATCCGTCGGGTACGCACCAACACCCCGCTTCAGGCATTGGCTTTGATGAATGACGAGGCCATGCTGGTCGCCGCCAAGGCTCTGGCGGAGAAGATGAGCGCGACCGGCAAGTCTGAGCGCGAAAAGATTGTCACCGGATTCCGGCTCTGCACCGGCAGGCGACCGAATGATGCCGAGATCGCGCGACTCTCGACGCTCTTGACGCGGCTGCGCGTTCGATACCAGACCGATCAAGAAGCGGCGAAGAAGCTCTCGGGCGACGCTGACTCCGCCGCTTGGACGGTTGTCGCAAACGTGCTTTTGAACCTTGATGAGACTTTGACGAAGGGCTGAAACGATGTACGACCACGAGATCGAAAAGAAAATCCTGCAATCGGTGACACGGCGGACCTTCTTCAAAGAAGTGGGCTACGGCATGGGCGGTCTGGCTCTCGCCGGGCTGATGTCAACGGGCGCACGGGCTCAACAGTCTCCGCAGATCAAAGCCGGGCCAATGTCGCCGAAGCAGCCGCACTTTGCGCCGAAGGCGAAGAGCATCATCTTCCTTTTCATGGCAGGCGCCCCCTCGCAGGTCGATATGTTCGACCCCAAGCCGACCCTGCAGAAGTACGACGGTCAGGCTTGCCCGGAGGAGTTGATCAAGGGGGAACGGTTCGCATTCATCAAGGGAACACCCAAGCTGCTGGGATCGCCGTTCAAGTTTGAGCAGGTGGGGCAGTCGGGGCAGTGGGTGAGCGAAATCCTGCCGCACTTCAAGGAGATCGCAGATGATGTCGCCATTGTGCGTTCGATGAAGACCGACCAGTTCAATCA
>JAEYWW010000020.1 GCA_023428805.1 Armatimonadota bacterium
GATTTGAAGTGTGGTCAATGCGGCGTCCTTCAACTGCCCAAACGACCATTCCCAGGGGTACGAAATGATCGGCACCATTTCTGGCTCCAAAATCACTCCTTCATCACTCGATTCTACGTGCGCCACAGGCAACGCCAACCCTCTTCCAACCAAATGGTCGAGCAGGCCGCTGTCATTCAGCAGAGTCCAATCGGGCACGCCTGACGGATTCACTTTGCGGAAAATCCGTCCTTCTCGTTTGAAGATGTATCCGTCAGGATCACGGAAGGAGGAAGGGGATGCTTCCCCGCTTCTCACGACTCAGAAGCCGTGTCCGTTTTCTTGAATTTCGAGGTGAACCAAGTCCGAAGCCTGGACCATTGTGTCGTCACAAAGTAGATCCCCGACAGAAGCCCGCCCATTCCGATCTGAAACAGAAGACTTCCAGTGCCGCCGTCCACATACCCAAGCATGGAGGCATCGTTGACCTCCACAAGCATATTAAAAAACATGCTGTGTTCTTACGTAATGCAGGTTCAAATGTTCATTTCGGCAGGTTCAAAACCGCAAAATACTTTTCTAACGTAAACTATTCACGTTTCAACCTATACTTTACGCACGTAAAATTCCTGGGATAAAGATGGCACAGGACTATGCAACTAAGTCATAATAGTTGTTGTTGCAACTATTATGACTACCATCCAAGGCGTCAAAGGCATTCATCACATCACGGCTTTCTGCGGCGACCCGCAGCGGAATGTGGACTTCTGCAGCGGCGTCCTCGGGCTTCGCATGGTGAAGGTGTCCGTCAATCAGGACGACCCCGGCACCTATCATCTCTATTACGGGGACGAGACGGGGGCTCCAGGAACGGCAATTACCTTCTTCCCTTGGCCTGATGCGCGGCGTGGACGCATCGGACATGGACAGGTGGCAGTCACCGCCTACTCCATCCCCGCAGAGTCAATCGACTACTGGCGGCAGCGCCTCGTGGAGAAGGGTTTTGCTCCCTTCGGACCCGAAATGCGCTTCAACGAGCAGGTGCTCAGCTTCGAAGACCCCGATGGACTGCTCATCGAACTGGTCGCAGACCAGAGCGGCGATCCTCGTCCAGGCTGGGCCGGTCACGATGTTCCTGCGGAGCATGCCATTCGCGGCTTCCATAGCGCCACGATCTGGTTCGCCAAGGAGGAGAAGTCCATGCCGACCCTTCAGGAAACTTTGGGATTCAAGGAGCTTGGACGAGAAGGCGACCGGATTCGTCTGATCGCCGAGGGCGGACTCCCCGGGCAGATCATCGACCTGATCCCCTACGAAGGCGAGCGAGGATTGGATGGCATCGGCACAGTCCACCACATCGCCTGGAGGGCGGAAGATGACGCGCACGAAATGGCGCTGCTGGACTCCGTTCATGCGCGCGGACTTCGGTCCAGCGGCTTTGTCGATCGGCAGTATTTCCACAGCATCTACTTCCGCGAGCCGGGGGGAGTGCTCTATGAGGTCGCGACCGATGGCCCGGGCTTCACCATTGACGAGCCGGTTGAGTCCCTGGGACATGGCCTGATGCTGACCCCGTGGCACGAGCCTCACCGCGCCGCCATCCGCGCCGCCTTGCCCGCCTTGACCACGCCCGCCGGGGTGAAGCTGCCGTGAGCTTTGAGCACGTCTATCGACCGGGACATCCCGGCAAGCCCCTCCTCCTGCTCCTGCATGGGACGGGAGGAGGTGAAAATGACCTCGTTGAACTCGGGGCCGGACTGGCCCCCGGGTGGCCCCTGCTCAGTCCGCGCGGAAAAGTAGACGAGCACGGTGCGGCCCGGTTCTTTCGCAGGCTGGCGGAAGGCGTCTTTGACGAAGAGGACCTGATTTTCCGCACCCAGGAGCTTGCGGAGTGGGTGCGGGCATTCAAAGCGGAAAATGATCTTGAAGATCGCCCCGTCTACGCCTTGGGCTACTCAAACGGGGCGAACATCGCAGGCTCCCTTCTGCTCCTGCAGCCTGATGTCCTCGCCGGAGGCGTCCTGCTCCGCCCGATGCGGCCCATCTTGCCCGCAGTCAATCCTGATCTGACAGGGAAGACGGTGCTCATGATGGCCGGTGAATGGGATCGGATGATCCCCAGGCAATCAACGGATCAAATGCACGAACTCCTGATTCAGTGTGGAGCAGATGTCGAGCTGATCACAGTTTCCGCGGGCCACGAATTGACCCGCACAGATTTTGCCCAGGCACAGGCAATTCTCGGAAGTGTCGGCTCGTAGTAAAATAGACAATGGCGACAACCACCATGGCACTCAGAAAGACCAAGAATTCAACGAAAGCCGAAGTCCGGGAAAAGGTCGCCCCGATGCTTCAGGCCGCATTGACCTCCGCGATCGACCTTTCGCTTCAGGCGAAGCAGGCTCATTGGAACGTCCGAGGTCCCGGATTCATCGGCATTCATGAACTCTTCGACAAGGCCGCCGCACAGGCGCAGAACCATGCCGATGACATCGCCGAGCGTCTTGTCCAGCTTGGCGGGACTGCCATGGGCCGGGCGAAGGATGTTTCAAAGGGCAGCGCGCTCAAGGAATATCCGGGCGATATCTCCGCTCAGGAGGAGCATGTGGATGCGTTCTCAACGGCTCTGGCCGACTTCGCGTCCCAATTGCGCGAGCTGATTCAGAAGGCGGAGGATGCAGGCGACCCGGACACCGCCGATCTGTTCACCAGCGTCAGCCGCGATACAGAGAAGATGCTCTGGTTCGTTGAATCACACCTTGGCTGATTCGTCCTGATCTTTGGCGGAAGAAAGTTCGGCGAGATAGTCTCCTGGAACCCTGCCCCTTGCAAGGGTTGGGGCGCCAGGCTGTTCCCCGCGTCTGCGGGCAAAGCGCAGTATCCTGAAAGAACTCTCTGTGGAACCCATCGCCGTCTACATCCACGTTCCGTTCTGCCCGAGCAAGTGCGGGTATTGCGACTTCAATAGCTATGCAATGTCCGGCGGGATTATTGACAGGACGGTGGAAGCGATGAGGGTGGAGATTCAGCGCTCTCCGTGGCGCGGTCGTCCCGCCAAAACGATCTTCTTCGGGGGCGGCACCCCGACCTATCTTTCGGACACTCAGCTCTGCTCTCTCTTGGATGAGGTGATTCAAGCCCACCCCCCGATCCAGGGATGCGAAATCACCAGCGAAGCCAATCCCGGAACCGTGGATATTCCCAAGTTTCGCTCAATGCGCTCTGCGGGCTTCAATCGTCTGAGCTTGGGCGCGCAGAGCTTTCAGTCGGGCGATCTCATGAGGCTCGGCAGAGTCCATGAGGCCAACGAGATCGCCCGGGCGGTGGGGGCGGCGAGGGAAGCGGGCTTCGACAACCTCAATCTTGACCTCATGTTCGCCCTCCCCGGGCAGTCCACTTTCGCATGGGAAAAGAATCTTGATCAGGCCATCGCGCTTCATCCCGATCACTTGAGCCTCTACTGCCTGACCATCGAACCCAACACACGCTTCTATCGCCTCAATCTTCGAGGGATGCTGAATCTGCCCGACGATGAGCGGCAGGTCGAAATGTACGACTTGGCCTGCGACAAATCCCAAGCTGCGGGCTACTCCCAGTACGAAATCTCCAACTTCTCGCGGCCCGAGCGGGAATCCCGTCACAACCTCTGCTACTGGAGATGCGAAGAGTATCTCGGCTACGGCCCCGGGGCAGTGGGGTGCGTTGAAGAAGATGGACTCCGCATCAGGCGCACCGTCATCAAGCATCCCGAGCGCTACTGCGATGCCGTGCGGGATCGTGAAAGCATCTGGTGCGAATCAGAAACCCTCAACGCTGAAGAACTTAGGCTTGAACGCGTCATGCTCGGCATCCGGCTGAATGAAGGGCTCCCAGTTACAGCGGACCTCGACCAAGACGGAATAGGACTAATGACCCATCGCGGATGGCTTAAAACGGAGGAGCGAAAACTTACATTGACACGTGTCGGTCGCCACTTCACTTCAGAGGTCGCATTGGCCCTCGCATGACGGAAGAAATCCTCTTTTTGTTTATGGACATGGAACATTTCGGGACTTTAGGACTCATAATAGAACTGAGAGAAGAACTCGGCTCACGCCGAGGATGTTTTGGACCGGCCATGCCGGTCCTTTTTTTCGCCTGACCCGTCCCGCAGGGGTACAAGGAGCAAGTTATGGCGAAGCTGATCTGGATGCTTGATGTTGCGCGGGAGATGCACTTCTGTGATGACGATCTGCGTCAAATCGGCCAAACCGCGCTTGATTCCGGCTTCGATTCTTTGGGGCTGTACCTCGAACACCGCTTTCAGTTCCCCTCGGCAGGGTGGGCCGGGAGCGGGAGCGCGTTGTCGAAAGCTCAGATTCAATTGCTTCGAAGGGAGTTCCCCAACCTCCAGATCATCCCCTTCATCAACCTGCTCGGACACATGGAGGGATTCCTCTATACAGAGGCGGGACGCCAATTCCGCGCCGAGAGATTCAAAGGCTACCAAGCAGTAGCCAACGATGAAGGATTTCAAGCTCTCTCAACCGCCCTCCTCAATGACACTCTGGAGGCATTCGACAGCGACTGGATTCATATCGGCGGCGACGAAACCGCCCAACTCTCCGCCCACCCGTCCGACAAGGCGATCGCAGAGGGACACCCTCATGGCAAAGCACGGGTCTACGGCGAACACTTTGGCCGACTCGCCAACCACGTGATCGCGCAGGGCCGCACTCCCTGCATCTGGGGCGACATGCTCCTGGAGCACGAAGCTGCGTCCGCCTACATTCCCCCTCAAACGGTGGTGTTTGATTGGCAATACAAAAACGGGCTTCAACAGTCTTCGCCCAAGCTCGTTGAAAAGGGGTTCAGGGTGGTCGGCTGCCCCACGCTCCATGTCTACAACGCCGCCTGGCTCCATGTCGAACGAAGTGAGCAGAATGTCCGCGAAGTCGCGCTGGATGCCCAAGCGCTCAACCTGGAAGGCCAGTGTCTGACCACCTGGGAGTTCGGAATGATGAGCGCGTTGGATACGATCTTTCCCGCTGTCCATGGCGCGGCCGACATCATGCGAAACCCCACGGGAACACACACCCTGCTGGATCACTACGGCCCAAGCCGCAAGTGGGCGGAAATGATGGGTGTGGAATTGGAGAAGCTGGGCGGAATTTTTTCTTTCAGCGGAATCCGAAGCTCACTAAAAACCCGCCTGCTCATGATGCGAAACCCATTCTTGCTCTGGCTTCATCACCACGAGGAGCTGGCTGGGGAGCAAGGGGACAAAGCCATTGATCTTTGCAGCCGCGCGCTCTTTGAAGCCACCAACGAAGCCGAACAGGGAGTCACCGTCCTCATTCGATCCGCAGTCGAGTTCGTCCAGATGGCGGAATCGGCGAGGACGAAATACGCTGCAGGTGATTCGGAGGGAGCAGTAGCGGCACTAGCTCCCACCCGCTATCTCTTTGACACCCTCGAAAATGTCGCCCGCCGCAGCAACCGCCGCATCGGCGGAAGTCTCGCCGACATTGAGCGCTGCCGCCTTGCAAAAGAACGCGTGGAGCAGGCAATCAGGATGATCCGCGCTTATGGACGGGGCGAACTCGGCTATCTCCCGGCCTTCGAGGTCATCACCCACCCCAACTTTGTGCCCCACGATCAGGGCTGCTGGTGGCTGATCAATTCCTGGGCCAGAGAATGACGAAAGCCGGCCAAATTGGCCGGCTCGTCCCCTCTAGTTGCCCAGGGCAGTTCAAGCTTTCTTGTTCTTGCGGCGGCGCAGTGCGAGCGCGGCGCCAACTCCGAGAGCGAGCATGGTTCCCGGCTCCGGAACCGCCTGCGCATTGCTGATGGTCATGCCGTAGTCGTTGAAGTCAAGGGTTCCGCCCGTCTGGACATCGCCCGCGTTCATCAAGTCTTCCCAGCTCAGGATCAGTTCGCTGCTGTCTTCGCGGTTCTGAAGAACGGCGACGTGGTTGCGCTGATCGAACCCATTCTTGAATGCGTTGCTGCTGACGAGAGCAGAGTCGCTGTTCAAAGTCGGATCGCTGTAGAAGATGTTGCCGATGCTGTTGTCAAGGGCGAGGCCGAATACTCCGTCGATGTTGCCCTTCCAGGTTTTGACCTGACTGCCTTCGACGTTGCCCAGAATCCAGTTGATATTGGTCGGGTCCTCAACATTGTAGTAGCCGATTCGGTGCTTGTTGGCGAGGCCCGCTTCACTCCAGAAAGATTGGAGGTCGATGGTCATTTCACCGCTGCTCATAAAGGTGCGTCCCGCGACCTGATCGCCATAGCTAACTCCGCCGTTCTGGCCAACGCTGGCCGACATGCCCGGGGTGTCCTGGATCAGCTTGCGGACTGTCTTCTCTCCTGCATTCGCTTCACGGAGAAGCTCGGAGGGAATGTACTGAGCAGAGGCTCCGGCCGTGAGCAGGCCGAGCGCGGCGGCGACGATGCTGAGACGATTGATCGAGATCATGATTGCAGTCCTCTTCGGGTTTGGCAAAGAGGGATGCAGATTTCGTGCCGCAGGTTCTCGAAAGAGGAAAGACCAGCACAATTGCTGGCCCGCATGACCAAAACTGGAGCGGCACTGTTCAAGGCAAGACGAAGTCTGGGCAAGCAATCGTGATCGCCCCTTTGCTCAGGCCTACTCAGCAATCTAATCTCAGGCTCGCAACCCTGATCCTATCCAGGCTTGTATGCGGTTCCATCCGGGTACTTGTCCGACAGGACCAGACGCTCAATGAAGAACTCCATCATCCGCTCCCAATTCACGCCGCTGTGCCCCGCATCCGGTCCGACCTGCACCTCGAACGACTTCCGCTCCCGCTGCAATGCGGCGATGACCTGGAGTGTGTTCGCCGGATGCGTGTTGTCGTCCGCCGTGCCGTAATAGATCATCAACCAGCCCTTCAGGTTCTTCGCCAGCTTGACCGCTGAACCAGCGTCGTAGCCTTCAATGTCCGCAGGGAGCAATCCCATGTACCGCTCGGTGTAGGTGGTGTCGTAATTCCGCCAGTCGCTGACGCAGGAAGAAGAAACCCCCGCCGTGTAGAGATCGGGATATCTGAGAAGAGACAGGAGCGTGAAGTAGCCGCCATAGGAGGTTCCCTGAATCCCCACGCGGGCTCCGTCAACATAAGGGCGAGTCAGAATCGCCTTCAACCCGTTGGCCTGGTCATCAATCTCGGTTCGCCCCATGCGGCGGTAGAACGCATTGCGGAACTCGCGCCCGCGTCCGCCCAGCCCCCGGTTCTCCATCTCCAAAACGATGAAGCCGTAGTCGCACATGGTGTCCGGCGTGTCGTAGCTCTCGCTGAACGAATTGCTCGTCGCGCCCCCCGGACCTCCGTAGACATTCACGATCACCGGATAGCGTTTCGCCGGGTCGAAGTTCAGAGGCTTGTGAATCCTTCCCGTCAGCTTGGTCTTCCCATCGGCAGCCACGAACTCAAACCGCTCGACGGGCTCATAACCCGCTGCCTTCATGCCGGATACGTCCGATTCGCGCAGCACTTTGATGACCTTGCCGCTGGCGTCCAGAACCTGAATCTTCGGCGGCGAATCAATGCTCTGCGCGGTGTCCAGCAGGTAGGAACCCTTCTCGCTGATGGCAGCTCCGTGCGTCAGCTGCGGGTCAGTCAGCCTCTGATGTCCAGAGCCATCGAACTTGATCTTGTTCAGTTGGAGCATCGACGTCCGATCTCCATTCATGGCGAAATACCAGATCGTCCTCGATGCGACATCCACTTTGGCGATGGCCCGCACATCGAAGCCATGCTTGGTGATCGGCGTCGCGCCGCCCTTCTTCCAGTCCATAAGATAGATGTTCGCGAAGCCAGACTTCTCGCTGATCCAAAGCGCTTTGCCTTGGAGGTCCTTCGCTTCGTCAATCCCCATCGCCTCATCCAGATAGGTTGTGGGATAGTAAGCCTCGACCCACCCATCAGGATTCGCGTCCGTGTCCAGGACGGTCACGACCCCCGTAGCGGGGTCAGCCGCGCAGAATCGCATCTCGTTCTGTCGGCGATTCATCGCGTGGAACAGCAATTTGGACCCGTCGGGAGACCAGCGGATGCGATAGATGTAGTGCCCCGGCGACGAATCCTCACCGCTGGCCATGTCCACCAGCACCGGCTTCTTGGTCTCGAGATCATAAATAAAGAGTTGAACCCGGGGGTTCGGCTGCCCCGGCTTGGGGTAGGCCTCAACCTCGAAAGCAGATTGCGATTCCCTCTGCTTTGTCACCAGATGGTAGTCCTTCACATCGCGCTCATCAAAGTGATAAACCCAGAGCTTCCTGCTGTCAGGCGAGAACCCCATCGCTTCGCGCTGATCCAATTCCTCACCGTAAACCCAGCTTGCGGTGCCGTATTTCAACCGCTTCGCCAGGTCCCCGCCCTCCGTCAACTGAAATGTTTCCCCGCCTTTTGCGATGAAGACATTGCCGTCTCGGTAGATCGCCTTGGTTGTGCCGTCGGGTGCGGTGACCTCGGTGAATTGCCGCCCACGTCCCGGGTTGCCAACACCCCCACCGCGCAGGCCGGATGCTTCAGCCCGGGGCGGCTCCTCTGCCTGTCGAGTCTCCTGCATCGTTTTGCAGTCAAGGATCACCCACGTCTCACCATCGCGCCAGGTCAGCCGAGAATCATCGATCCACCTCGCGCTGAGCCTCGCCAGCTTCATGGCTTCCTGAAGTTTGGGGCGGTGCTCCCGGCTCTCCTTGTAGCCAGGCATGGACGGCAGGCGGTCTTGGGCGAGCCCAGCCCCTCCCAAAGCGAGGAGGCCGAACGCGACAGCAAAGCGATTCATGAATCCATTTTGGCTGGAGTTCCGATGGGTTCGCCCTGCTGCACGATCAAAGTTCGAGTCGGGAACGCAAATTCTATGTTCATCTCCTGCGCGATTTCCATAATTCCGCGCAGAATCTCCTCCCGCGTCTGCAACTCTGCATCGTAGTTGTCTGCGAGAATGTAGGTGTTCACCAGAATGTCGAGCTGCGACTCGTTCATGTCGATCAAACCGACATTGCGCTTGTTTTGCACGATGTCCTGCCGCGCTTCGAGCATCACCCGGATGCGCCGCACAAATTCTGCGACCATCTTGGGCGTCGTCGCATAGCTGATGCCGATGGTCGTCTTCATCCGCCTCATGCGGCGGCGGCCAAAATTCTCGACCGGCGTCGTGATCAGCTTGGAATTGGGCATCACGACAAGGGAATCCGCAAAAGTGCGGATTCGGGTCGAGCGAAGCGTGATCTCCTCGACCGTCCCCTCGATCCCATCAACCTTCACCCAATCTCCTATCTCGAAAGGGGCCTCGAAGAGGATCGTAACCGATCCGAAGACATTCTCGACACTATCTTTTGCCGCCAAGGCCAGGAT
>JAEYWW010000190.1 GCA_023428805.1 Armatimonadota bacterium
CCCATACCCTTCGGTCGCCGCCCGTTTGACGGCGGGAGCATCGTCGGGCATGACGACTGTGACCGGGATGCGGAGAATGGAGCCTGCCAATGCAAGAGCCTGAGCATGGTTGCCGCTGGAGTAGGTGAGGACGCCCTGTTTCTTCTGTTCATCCGAAAGCTGAATCAGGGAGTTGAATGCGCCTCGGAACTTGAACGCGCCGGCCTTTTGGAAGTTTTCAGCCTTGAAATAGGCTTGACAACCGAACAGATTGTCGAAGGTCTGGCTGGTCAAGACAGGCGTGCGGTGGGCGTCGCCCCGAATCCGGTCGTGGGCCTCGCAGATATCCTCAAATGTGACGGGCATCGAACGGCTATTATGAGCCATGCCATCAGCCGCTCTCATCGTCAATGCCGGGTCTCGCTCGGGAGTCGAAATGGCGGATGCGGCGGCGAAGGAGCTTGCATCAAGCGGGGTTGAGATCGGACTCAACGCGGCGGCCTCCGGCGATCAGCTTCCAGCGGAGATCAAGCGGGCGGCGGATCAGGGCTTTGAGCCGATCATCGTCGGAGGCGGAGACGGGACGCAGGGAATCGCGGCATCGGTGCTGAAAGGGACCGGAAAGACGCAGGCCATTCTTCCGCTGGGCACAGGAAACGCCCTGGCCCGCGACCTTGGGATTCCGACTGACTTGAAGGGAGCCTGTCAGGTCATCGCCACGGGCAGCCCGATTACGATCGATCTGGGTGAGGCGAACGGACGGGTCTTCGTCAACCTCTGCTCTCTTGGATTGACCGCTGAAATCGAAGCAAACCTCAATTCCGAGGCGAAAAAGAAGCTGGGGCGAGCCGCCTATCTGGGGCCGGTTGCAAGCGCTCTCGAAAAAGCGACTCCGATCAGCGTCATCGTCAAGCACTCAGGTGGTTTTGAAGCCTTTTCGACGCTTCTCGTCGGATGCGGGCCGGGGCGGACACAGGGCGGGGTGCTGCCTCTGCCTGGCGTCGCGGGGCACCAGACTGGCAAGCTGGCGTTCTATGCAGTGCGATCGACAGACATGGCGGCGTATGCCGAGCTGCTTTGGCGTTTGAGCCAGGGAACATGGATGGAGATGGGCACGCTGTTCCACCTGGAAGCCGAAGAGATTGAAATTCAAACGGACCCAGTCCAGAAGGTGGTCGTGGACGGAGAGCCCGCAGTCGAGACCCCTCTCAAATTACGCTGTCTCCCAGGCGCATTGAAAGTTCTTGTGCCCTCTGAATCCTGAACGCCTTTCGGGCGTATAATTTCAGCGGCGGTCTGAACGCCGGGACGGAAATGAGTATTTTCGACAAGCTGAAAGGCGAATTTATTGACATCATCGAGTGGCTGGACGACACCCAGGACACGATGGTGTATCGGTTCGAGCGTCACAACAACGAGATCAAGAACGGAGCGCAGCTGGTCGTCCGCGAATCACAGGTGGCGATCTTGGTCAATGAAGGCCAGCTTGCGGACGTGTTTCCTCCCGGAACCTACACTCTCGAAACGCAGAATATGCCGATCCTCTCCACGCTGAAGGGCTGGAAGTACGGCTTCAATTCTCCGTTCAAGGCCGAGGTCTATTTCGTCAACACCAAACGGTTCACGGACCAGAAGTGGGGCACTCCAAATCCGATCATGATGCGGGATGCCGATTTTGGCATCGTCCGCGTGCGCGCTTTTGGTTCTTACACCTTCCGGGTTGTGGACGCCGCCCTGTTCCTGAAGGAAGTCGTCGGCACCAACTGGGAGTTCACCACCGCCGACATCAGCAACCAGACCCGCAGCTTCCTCATCAGCGGTTTTGCAGATGCGGTCGCCGAGCAGAAGATTCCCGTCCTTGACCTCGCCGCCAAGTACGAGGAAATGGGCCAGTTCCTGACGGACAAGATCAGGCCCAAGTTCGCCGAGCACGGCCTTGACCTGCTCAACATGGTGATCGAGAACATTTCGGTTCCGCCTGAAGTGGAGGCGGCCATCGACCAGCGATCCAAGATGGGCGCGCTGGGCGACATGGCGAAATACACGCAGATGAAGGCGGCCGAATCCCTGACCGAAAACCCTGGCGGAATGGGCGCGATGGCCGCTCAGATGGGCGCGGGTGTGATGATCGGTCAGACCATGGCTGGTTCAATGGTTCCCCCCCCGGTTGCGGGCACGCCGCCGCCAGTCCCGACTTCGATCATGTATCACGTTGCTGTCAATGGCCAGCAGCAGGGGCCATTCGACACCGCCGCGCTCTCGGGCAAGGTGTCCAGCGGCGAACTCACCCGCGACACGCTGGTGTGGTCGCAGGGAATGAGCGGATGGACGAAGGCGGGTGATGTCGGAGAACTCAGCGGCCTCTTCGCCAACGTTCCGCCTCCGATTCCTCCGGCGTAACTCATGTCGGTCCAACGTTATCCGTGCGGTTCGTGCGGTGCCCAGCTTGAATTCACGCCGGGCACCGCAGTTTTGACATGCCCCTACTGCGGTCATAAAGAGGAGATTCCGACCAGCGCCGAAGAAATTCATGAACTCGATTTCAACGAATTCTTGGAGCAGGCTCGGTTGGATACCAAAATGGAGACCGAGACGGTGCTCCATTGCAACCAGTGTGCTGCCGAGTTCACCGTTGGCCCCTATAAACAGACCGACGCCTGCCCCTTTTGCGGAAGCAACGTGGTGGTTCCAGCGAACCCGGAAAACCGAATCGAGCCCGCCTCGTTGGTGCCGTTTCAGCTTGATCCAAGGCAAGCGCGAACGAAGTACTTGGAGTGGATTGGCTCGCGTTTCTGGGCTCCGAACGACCTGAAGAAGCAAGCTCGTGCTGAAAGCACACTTCACGGAATTTACTGCCCCTATTGGACATACGATTCACTTACAACGAGCTGGTACACCGGGCAGCGCGGCGAACATTATTGGGAGACCGAGAGCTATACCGAGAATGGCGAACGCAAGACTCGTCAGGTTCGCAAGACGCGCTGGTACCCCGCAAGCGGCATTGTCGTGGTTCCGTTCGACGACGTCCTCGTGCTCGGCACAGAAACTCTGCCGCGGAAATACACAGAGCTGATGCAGCAGTGGAATCTGACGACTCTGACTCCATTCAAACCCGACTATCTAACCGGTTTCCAGGCCATGCGCTACGACGTGGACCTGCCAAATGGATTTGAGACCGCGAAGGTCAAGATGGATCCTGAGATCAACAACGCGATCCGGTACGACATTGGCGGCGACGAGCAGAGGATTACCAGCAAGGACACGCAGTACGACAGAGTGACCTTCAAGCACATTCTGCTCCCCATTTATTCCGGTGCATACCGGTATGGCGGACGCACTTGGCGGTTTTTCATCAATGGGCAGACAGGCCAAGTGGCCGGAGAAGCTCCGGTGAGCTGGGTTAAGGTGACGATCGCGGTGATCTTGGGGTTGATCGTGCTGGGGGTGATCGTGTGGCTGATGTCGCAGAGCAAATCGAACTCCAGTTCATTGCTGGAGCATGGAACAAGCACGTGGGCGCAGTTGAGCTCATAGCCTCCTCGCCGCCTCCGCATCCAGCCGAAGTGTGGGTGCCGGGATCGGTTGGTTTGCTGATCACTGGCCTGCCGCTCCTCTGGTTTATCCACTTGCTTGTGCTCGGCTTCCTGAGTTATCAATGGCAAGAGGTGCCGGTCACGATCGTGTCGAGCAATGTGGAATATTCGAAGCTGCGATCACGGTTTCGATTGGGCTTTGCGCGGATCACCTATCGCTACGAACAGGATGGGATCTCTCGCACTTCTGACGTGATTCGATTTGGGAGCGGCATCGAAGGGAACGCAAGCATTGCTCAGGAACTGATCGCCCGGTATCCTGCGGGGGCACAAACCACGGCGAGAGTTCGAGGCAGGCACGCCACGTTGCTTCCCGGTCCTTCGGGATGGTTGTTCATCTACATTTGCTTGTGCGCATTCATCTTTTCCGCGATCATCTATGGAATTGCTACGGGTACGTGATTCAAGCTGGAAAAAAACCGCACCCTCACGGGGGTCAACAGATGTCTAACAATGAGTGTTGCCGGGTTCTCAATGAAGAAGCGCGCCTTTACCCTGATTGAACTTCTCGTCGTCATCGCAATCATCGCGATTCTCGCCGCCATCCTGTTTCCGGTTTTTGCCCGTGCCAAGGTCGCGGCAAAGAGTGCGGCGACCTCAAGCAATCTTCGTCAGCTCGGATTGAGCGTGATGCTCTACGCAGGGGATCACGACGACTACACTCCGCTCTACGAAACTCCTCAATTGCACGTCAACCCTCAAAATCAGCTTTACCTTCCTCAGCGTCTTTATCCATATCAGAAAAATCTGGACATCTATTGGGATGCGATGACCCGCAAAGTTGATCTTCCTCGACCAATGGTGTCCACGAACGATGTCGGCTATTGGGGTTCCTGGACCACCTACTGCAATCTCAGCGCCAACGCCAACGGCTTCTTCGGCTATCGCATCGCCGGACACATGGAGACAGGGCGGGACATCTCCAGTCAGGAAAGTCTCGCTCAGCGCGCGATGTTCATCAATACTGCTTGGCCGGGGGCTGGAGATCAATACGGCTACTTCATGTTCCTCAACTCGGCCGCGGCGACGCCGAGCTACACCAACCCCGATGCGTTCTGGTCCAACAACGTCTACAATGCTCGAACACGCTATCACAACCAGAACTTGGTTCTCTTCGGTGACGGCCACGTGGGAAGGGGAAGATCAAATATCTTCATGCCGCCAGGAGGCGATTTCGCCACGTTTTACACGGGGGAAGTGCGGGCATTCTGGGGTGATGAGTTCAGCGCGACTGAATGAAGTCAGATTTAGGCCCGGACTCATGCTGAGCCGTGAGTTCGGGTACATTTCTGCTTCTTGCGCGCTCGTAGCTCAGTGGATAGAGCATCAGCTTGCGGAGCTGGGGGTCGGAGGTTCGAGTCCTCTCGAGCGCGCCAAATAGGGAACTCCGTTCTTCCAATTGCCATACTGTATATGGCATGTTTCCGCTCGTTATCCTGGCTCTTGCTGGCCAATCAGCAGTACCGCAATCTTCACCGCTAAAGGTTGAGTACAAAACGACCGATCCGGCGATCCGCAAGGCTGAGTGGGGTGGCTTTCTCAAGAGCTTGGCCAAAGAGACGGAAGCAGCCGTCATGATTGATGTCCAGCCAAACAAGCCCATCCCTCTGTTGGGCGATCTGGATTCCTACAACAAGCTCTCCTACTTTGCCGATGTTCAGTTCAGCGATTTGAAGGAATTTGACGGCCTCTACCTAATCTCGCGAAAGGCCTCTACGATTTCAGAGGAGTCCTGGCGAAGATCGCGACTGTTGAACTGGTTGAATGGCATCAGCAACGAAGACCTGGCGGATTTGATTACTGGCAACTTCACAAGCGAGCGGATCCCGCCTCAGACCCTGCGCGACATCATGCCGCTCATCGCTTTGACCGACGATAGCTGGCATATGTATGGTCCGGCGCCATACAG
>JAEYWW010000215.1 GCA_023428805.1 Armatimonadota bacterium
CCCCGGCCAGGATGTTGAGATCACCTTTGATTCCCTCCCGGGCAAAGTGGTCCGGGCCAAGATCGCCGATGTCAACCGATCCGCCGACGCGCGCTCCCGCCAATTCACAGTGCGCATCCGGCTCGACAATCCGGGCGAGGAGTACCGACCGGGAATGTTCTCGCAAGTCCGGGTGATCCTGAACTCAGTCAATGCCAGCATCGCCATTCCAATCACCGCGCTTCAAAAAGGAAAGGATGGAGAGCAAGTCACCCTGATTGACGCGGAGGGGAAAGCGGTCAAACGCGAAGTGAAGACCGGGCGGCGATCCCGTGACTTTGTCGAGATCATTGAAGGCCTGGAGCCGGGCGACAAAGTCGTCACCCTCAGCTACAGTCCAGTGCGGGAAGGACAGAAAGTGACCATTTCCGGCGAGGATGACCAAGCGGCAACTGGGGAGAAGAAATGAACATCGCCCGCTGGTCAGTCAGCCGTCCGGTTGCGGTCACCATGCGCATCGCGGCGCTGGTGCTGCTGGGGATCATCTGCTTCCTGCGAATCCCGATCGACCTTCTGCCTCGCGTTGAGCTGCCTGTCGTCTCCGTCAACACCAACTGGCCGAACACCGCTCCCGAAGAGATGGAGGCCCAGATCACCCGCCCCGTCGAGCAGGCGGTTTCCACCGTCCCCGGCCTCTACAGCGTTTCTTCCAACTCAGAGCTGGGCCAATCCCAGGTTCGCGTGACATTGAATTACGGGGTCGATGTGGACCAGGCGGCTGTCGATGTGCTCCAACTCGTCCAGCGTGCGCAGCGCAGCTTCCCCAACGATCCGACTCTCACTCCGCCGACGGTCGCCAAGTTCGACCCCAACACCTTCCCGGTCATGATCTTCGGCGTCTCCGGCATCGACGATCCGGTCCGCCTCCGCACTCTTCTTACCAACGAAATCTCGCCCATTCTTGAATCGGCGGGCGGCGTCGCGCAGGTCGGGATTTCCGGCGGTCTGGAAAGAGCGATCATTGTGGATGTCGATCCTGAGCGTCTCCAAGCCTACGGCCTGACTCTCGCCGACATCACCCGCCGCATCCAAGCGGAGAACATCAGCCTCCCGGCAGGCATCGCCAAGGAGGGCGAATCCGAGTACACCATCCGCAGCCAGGGATATTTCCGCTCACTCGAAGATGCCGAACTCGTTCCGATCACATCTTTTGAGGGCCGCCAAGTTCTCCTGCGGGACATCGCCAAGGTGCGCGACGAAGCGCAGGAGCAGCGGGTCGAAACTCGCCTGAACGGAGAAAGCGCAGTCGGAATCACCATCACCAAGCAGGGCGACGCCAACACGATCCAGACAGTCGAGAACGTCAAGGAGCGCATCAAGGAGATTCAAGAGCGCTATCCTGAACTCAAGTTCGGCATCGCCTACGACCAATCCAAGTTTGTCGAAAAGTCCATCCACCTGCTCCAAGAGCACGCGATCATCGGCGGAACTTTGGCGATTCTCGCCATCCTCTTCTTCCTGCGCAACCTGCGATCCACGCTCGTCGTCGCACTCTCGATCCCGATCTCAATCACCAGCACCTTCGCGTTGATGTATTTCTGCGGATTCACGCTGAACACCATCTCCCTCAGCGCGATGGCGCTCGCCACCGGCTTGATCGTGGATGACGCGATCGTCATTCTTGAGAACATTTTCCGGCATATCGAGCGCGACAAAAAGACCGTCGTCGACGCCGCTGTCGAGGGGCCGAAGGAGATCATGGGTGCAGTCGTCGCGTCGACCATCACCGTCATGGTCGTCTTCCTTCCCCTCTTCATGGTGCAGGGGCAGTCGGGCCAAATCTTCACCCAACTCGCGCTGGTCGTCATCTTCTCCATCGGCATCTCACTGCTTGATGCCGCCACCGTCGTCCCCATGCTCGCGTCGCGTGTGCTCAAAGCCGACGAAATCGAGGAGCTCGAACATCCCGGTCTCCGCGCCGAACGCGGCAAGAAGGCCGGCCCCTTGACCAAGGTGTTTGAAGGTCTGGGCCGATTCTTCCACGCAGTCGACGAATCCTATCGCAATGGGCTCCGCTGGGCGATCCACCATCGCATGATTGTTCTCGCGGGAGTCGCCGCGATCACACTGTCCGTGCTCCCGCTCTGGCCGATGATCGGCAACGAAACTTTGCCGAAATCCGATTCCGGCGACCTGAATGTCCGAGTCAAGCTTCCCATCGGCACCGCTCTTTCGACAACAACCGAAAAGATGCGGCAGGTTGAGCAGGTCCTGCTCGACAACCCCAATGTCGAAACCGTCTTCCTCGCCTCCGGCGCGAACATCGGGTTCCGGGGCGGCGTCGGCAACGCCAGCAGCTTCGAGGGCTCGGCCAATGTCCACCTCAAAGAAAGCCGACTGCTGAATACCGAAGGCGTGGTCAAACAGCTTCAAAAGGATCTCGGCAAGATCAGCGGGATCCGCGCCAATGTCTCGCCATTCGACCTCGTCAACAACATTCTTGGCGGCAACAACACGGGCATCCAAATCGATATCTTTGGCCAGGACATGGCGGCCACAACCACCGCCGCCCGAACCGTCATGGATCAGCTTGGCGACATCAAGGGGCTTCAGAATCTCGACTTGAGTGTCCAGGAAGCCGCGCCGGAGCTTCAGTGGAATGTGGACCGCCGCAAAGCCGAAGCCCTCGGCGTCAGCTTCTCCGACATCGCCACCGCCATCCGCACCGCCACCAACGGTTCTCTGGCGACCTACTATCAGGATGGCGGCTACCAATATCCGATCTACGTTCAGGTTCCGGTGGATCGCCGCCGCTCAGTCGAAGACCTCAGGAATCTCCCCATCAAACCCTCCGCTCAACTGTTGAAGGGCAGAATTCGCCGCAGGTCACGCTCGGGCAGGTCGCGACTCCAGTCCTCGAAACCGGGCCCAACCAGATCAACCGCCTCAACCGCCAACGCTACATCTCAGTCCAGGGGCGAGTCGTCGATCGGGCAGAGAGCGAGGTCCAAGCCGACGTCGCCGCCGCGATGGCCGCAGTTGAACTGCCGCGAGGCATGAATTGGGAGTTTGGCGAACGGCAGAGGCGCAAGGCGGAGGAGTTCAGCGGGCTGGGCGCCGCCGTCTTCCTCGCGGTCGCCTTGATCTATATGCTTCTCGCGTCGCAGTTCGAATCATTCATCACGCCTCTCGTCGTGCTCTTCACCGTGCCGCTCTGCATCATCGGCGTCATCCTGTCGCTCTTCATATCTGATCGCGCGTTTGGATTGACGGCATTCGTCGGCCTGCTGATGCTGATCGGGATTGTCGTGAAGAACGGCATCCTGCTCGTGGACTACACCACCCAATTGAGGAGCAGAGGCATGACGCGCGATGACGCGATTTTGATGGCCTCCCCCACTCGCCTGAGGCCGATTCTGATGACTTCGGTCTGCGCCATTCTCGGCATGCTGCCGCTGGCGGCGGCCCTCGGCGCGGCGTCAGAACTGCAGGCTCCGCTCGCCACCGTCGTGATTGGCGGCCTCACTACTTCAACAATTTTGACTCTTTTTGTTGTCCCAGTGGCGTACACTCTCTTTGACGATCTGGCGAGGTTTTTGCGCAAGGACACGCGCGATCTCTCCCAGGCCGATCTGGTGGAGCCCACGCCTGCGGCGGCTGGCCCCACCGATCTCGTGGAAGCGGGTCGGAGAGAAGATGGACACTCTTGAGGAGAGAGCAGAGAAACTGGAGGCGCTTCTGCCGCGAGTCATGCGCGCGCTTTACTGCTCTCATGACGACGATCCCCTGAACGAAATTCCGCTCGCCCAGCTTCGAGTCATTCGCGTTCTCTACACGGGTGGCCGAACTATCAGCGAACTCGCCACAGAATTGAGCCATTCCGTCAGTTCGGCCACCCAAATCGTCCACCGCTTGGAGGAGAGCGGAATGGTCGAACGGTCAAAGGGAGAAGACAAACGAGTTCGTCACCTCGCGCTCACTGCCGAGGGCAGGCGCTTGATGGATGAGCGAAAGCAGCGCCGAGTCAAACGAGCCATCAGCATTCTGATGGAGATGTCCAGCGAAGATCAGCGGGGCGTCATCGAAGGTCTGGAAAAGCTCATTGAAGCACGATGCCGCATCACCCATCACGATCCTGAACCGCTCCTCCTCACCTCCGACTGGGAGAAAGGCGACACCATTCCCCAGCCATAATTGGACTCTGTGAGCCGCTTCCAAACACGAGGCCTCTGGTGCGGAGTCAGCGATCTTGGACTCTCGCGTCAATCCATCTGCAGCTTCCTTGAACGGGTTCGTGATGGCGGCTTCAACCTCATCATTCCATGCCTGAAGGATGGCGGCGGACGGGCATGGTGGCCAAGCGAGCAATTTCCACGCCTGAGCGCGCCCGAATTGGATGGGTTTGACCTGCCGTCAGTCCTCAGCGAGGAATCCAAAAAGCGGGGCATCGAAGTCCACGCCTGGTTCTTCGACTTCTTCGACAATGGAGCGGGGTCGGAGCATCGAGATTGGTGTCAGCGCGATGCCCGGGGACGCACGACTGCCGAAGAAGACCTGAGGAGAAGCAAGTTTGGCGTGACATGGATGTGTCCCGCGCAACGCCCAGGCTACACCGATCAACGGCTCGTTCCGCTCTACGCGGAGTTCGCCTCCAAGTACGACATCGAGGGCGTGCATCACGATTATGTGCGGTACCCCGGCGATCTGGCCCCCGATCAGTACTGCTTCTGCGATTCCTGCCTGCGCGAACTGCCCCGCTGGGCTCGCCTGACCTCGGACACCTACCCCGAGAAGGAGTTTGCCCATCCAATGCTCGACCGCGAATACTTGGAAGCGCATTGGGAACCCTCACCCCGCGTGCTCCCAAAAGACTGGGAGACACGACCGAGGCACGAGAAAGCACGGTTCTTATTGGAGGGCTCATTCTTCCCAGGAGGGCGCGCTGATCTGGACTACTTCTTCTATTCGCACCGCGTCCATTGGATCACCGAGTTCAACCGCGTTTGCGCGGCAGCGGTCCGGCACGCCAATCCAAACACCCAGATCTCGGGAGCGTTCTTCAAGAATCCCATCCATTCCGGGCGGTTCATCGGCCAAGATTGGCGTTATTTTGCGCCTTATGTCGATGCCTGCTTCCCGATGAACTACCGCGATCACTTTCCGGGGTCATTTGAAGAGTACTTGGCGCTGCTGAAAGAGACTATTCGAGACCAGTTGATTTGGGCGCGTGACTACAAGCGTTACGCGAGCGGGGCCGCTATCAATTTCCTGTACTTTGAAGAAGAACAGGGACTCCGGGCGCTCAGCAAGGCGGATTCCGAGG
>JAEYWW010000268.1 GCA_023428805.1 Armatimonadota bacterium
ATTCCCCGCTCCGTTGGCACAGCGAGGGAACGTCCGGGCCAAGCGGCTAAAAGCTCGCCAATTCCCGTGCCCCCAATGATCGCGATCTCCCCCATGTGAATCGAGTCTACCGTGAGGCATACTCCATTCATGCCGCGCATCACGTTCTACGGCGCCGCCGAAACCGTCACGGGTTCCCGCCACCTTCTTGAATATGGAAATTCAAAGGTGCTCGTGGACTGCGGTTTGTTCCAGGGACCGCGCGAGATTCGCGACCGCAACTGGCAGCCGTTCCCGATTCCGGTGGATGAACTGGACGCGATTGTGATCACGCACGCGCATACGGACCACATCGGATATCTTCCGCGTCTTTGGAGGGAGGGATATCGCGGCCCGATTTATGCCACACCAGCAACGATTGAGCTTGCACGAATCAGCCTTCCTGATGGCGGACGCATCCAAGAGGAAGAGGCCCGGTATCGCAACCGAAAGAACCTGACTCGACATCACCCAGCAGAGCCGCTCTTCACCGAGTCCGATGCCCGAGAGGTCTTGAAGCTTTTCAAGCCAGTCAATTTCTTCGAGTGGAAGGAGCTTCCAAACAAAGCCACCTTCCGCTATGTGCCAAATGGGCACATCCTCGGCTCGGCTTGCGCGGAAATCTATTTTGACTCCGGCGAGCGGATCTTGATGGGGGGCGACCTTGGACGCTATGACCGGCCGATCATGCGCGATCCGTATCCGTGCGACTACGCCGAGTATCTCGTGATTGAAAGCACCTATGGGGACCGCGTTCATGCGCACGAAGATACTCAGTCGGTTCTCGCGGAAATCATGAAGACCGCGCTCGAGCGCAACTCCGTGATTGTCGTACCCAGCTTTGCGATTGGGCGAACTCAGGAGATGCTCTGGCATATCAATTCGATCTACGATGCCAAGATGGCCCCCCGGATGCCGATCTACGTCGATAGTCCGATGGCGAACTCGACAACGCTTTTGTACTATAAATTCACCGAAGACTTAGACAAAGACATGAAGGTGGACTTGTCAGTGGAGCGGTCTCCTCTCGGCCCCGATCTGGTTCATCTTGTTCGGGACAAGGGGATGTCCAAGCAGCTCAACTACGCCCGAGGTCCCTTCATGGTCATCGCCGGAAGTGGAATGTGCACTGGTGGACGTGTACTGCACCACCTTCTGCATCGCCTGAACGATCCCGACAACATCGTGCTCTTCACTGGATATCAGGCTCAGGGAACGTTGGGCAGACAACTCATTGAAGGAGCAGAGGAGGCCCACATTTTCCGAGAAAAGGTGCCCGTCCGGGCAGAAATTCGCAAGCTCAACTCCCTTTCCGCGCACGCGGACTCGAATGAGATGATGCAGTGGTTGAGAGGCTTCAAAGAACCTCCCAAGAAGACATTCATCGTTCACGGCGAGCCGCCCGCGCAAGCCGCTCTTAGAGATCGAATTGTTGAAGAATTAGGCTGGAACGTGGCGATTCCGAAGCATGGCGAGGGTTTTGACCTGGCCTGATGCCTCGACCAGTTGTCCTGTCCAACGGCTCCCTCTATCTTGGCCTGGATGCGCGGGGTTGCGTCCGAGATCTTTTCTGGCCCCAAGTGGGATTTCCGAACCACCTCAACGGGCGGCGAATGCGGTGGGGAGTGTGGAAGGATGGCCGACTCGCGTGGTGCGACGATCCGAGTTGGCAGATTGACCACGAGTTTGTTTATCACGAAACTTATCCAGTTCAGTTGATCAGCAATCTCGTCAACCGCGAACTTGATCTCAAGCTCGGCGTGATGTGGCTGATCGACCCTGATCTTCCCCGCGTGATGGGGCGGCTCTGCACCGAGTCTGATTGCCAGATTTTTGCCACGCACCCCTTCTGCTTGAACGAATCGGACATCGGGGACACGGCGTTCTTCGACCCTTCTCTCAATGCGGTGATTCACTACAAAGGCCGGACCTCCATCGGCTGCAGCCTTGTCAACGAGCGGGGCGACAGGATCGAATACAGTTGCGGGACGAAGGAGTTCGGTGATCTCGAAGGAACATATAGAGACGCCGAAGATGGGCTCCTGAGCGG
This sequence comes from Armatimonadota bacterium, assembly GCA_023428805.1. GTDB lineage: Bacteria > Armatimonadota > Fimbriimonadia > Fimbriimonadales > Fimbriimonadaceae > JAEYWW01. Next base: position 2,069 of record JAEYWW010000268.1, read on the forward strand.
CAAAGCTATCGAACAGGGCTCTGTTGACTCCACCATCTCCGTTGCCTCTCTCGGAAGGTGTGTCTATTGGCAGATTCAGTGCGCCGATTCCGTCGAGGAGCTGCGGAGGACATGGCTGAAGGCGGATCACTTGAACTTCACCAAAGGCGCGGACAGATTCAGCTTGAGAGTCGAGCCGCCTCTCCATCCTGCCGAAGCACAAATCCATCGGGATTACATCCAGGCCAACATCGACAGCCAGGGCGCGATCCTCGCCGCGACAGACAGCGACATCCTCGCCACAGCCCGAGCCACCTATTGCTGCTGTTGGCCCCGCGACGGGGCGTTGGTGGCCGAAGTGTTGACCGATGTGGGCGATTTTGAAAGAGTGGATCGATTCTTCGATTTCTGTCTTCGCATCATGACTTCTGATCCACCCCTATTCCTCCAGAAATACAATCCTGACGGCACGATAGGTGCAAGCTGGCATCCCTGGATTTGGGAGGGTGAGCCGATCACCCCGTTCCAACAGGATGAGACCGCCCTCGTGATCTCGGCGATCGCGCATCGAAAAAATTCCGGGCCAAAGCCGAATAACTTCTCTCACCTGTTCTCCAAGATCATTGAACCTGCCTGCAGCTTTTTCCTCGAATACAGGGATGAGCAGGGGTTGCCGCTGCCAAGCTGGGATTTATGGGAAGAACGGCGCGGCGTCCATTTCTTCACAACCTGTTCGGTTGTTCGGGCCCTCCGCGATGCCGCCGCTTTGCCGGGAGGCAAAGCAGCTTGGAGAACAGAAGCAGACTCCATCCCATTGGATCGATTCATTCGGAATGGCCGCTACACCAGGATGCTGGGAGAAGAGACTCCCGACGCGTCGATTGTTGCGGGCATGCTTCTGATGCCAGAACTTCTGAAGACCGAGGCTGGACAGAACACGCTCCACTGGATCAAGCACGAACTGGACGATAGATCGCCCATCGGCGGAAGCGCCCGCTA
>JAEYWW010000144.1 GCA_023428805.1 Armatimonadota bacterium
GATCAGATGCTGCGTGCCGGACCCCGCATCCCAGATTGTGAGGATTTTTTCATCCGCCAAGACCACGGGCTCCTTCTTGCTCGAAACGGCAAAACAGGCAAGAGCAGGAACGCCGAGGCTGGCTAAGAAGAGAATCGCGATTGGCTTCATTGTGGTTCAGACGTGCGAGAAGGGAAACGCTATTCATAAAAGCGAGATTGATTCGACTCTTCGAACACTCCCCGAAATTTCGCTGCCGGTTTGGTCAGCTCATGGTGGGGATATTGCTTTTCCAAAGCGTCGAGCCAATGGATGGCTTTGGGAAGGAGCTTGGGGCGTTTGTCGCGCCAGTTGGGGAAGGCGTCGGTCAGCTTCTCCATCGCCACGGCTCCGGTGTAGAGCGCTTTGGGGCGCACCTGGGCGCTCCGGTGATTGAGGACAACTTCCTCGCAGAGCCGCATCACGTGGGCGAGGCATTCGTGTTCGTTGTTGTGCTTCTCCACCGCGCGGTCATCGTCGGCGTTGTTCACCCAATCCGACCAGAAAATGCTCATGGAGAAGGCGCGCGAGTCCCGCCAGAGTCCGAAGCTGTAGAAGAGCAGGTTGCGCTCCTTGTAGATGTAGGCGGCCTTCGCGTAGATCGCTGCCGCCTTCGCGTCGGATGTCTTCGCGGCCCGCTTCTGCTGATCGAAGGATCGGAGTTTGAGGACGACATCGATGGGATCGCCATACTGAGGCATCCGGTCGAACGACCAATCTTTGAAGTCCTTGATCGCTGCGTCGTAGTCGGCCTTCTTCATCCCGAAGCGCAGGCGGTCGGCCTTGGGAATCCTGCGGAAAGCCGACTCCGCGCGGTCATAGTCTTCGATCCGCATATAGCGGAGCCCCAGGGTGTACAGAAACACATTCCGATCCGCCCCCCGATACTCGCGGGTGAATTGCGCGAGTTGAGCCGGAGTCATCTTGATGTCAGCCAAGTACGCGGTGTCCCGCCAGTAGCCAAGTTTGATGTAGCTCTTGAGGGCATCCTCCGGTCGCAAGTGTCTTTCCTGAAGCAGGGCGAGTGCTTCAGTTGCCGATGTTCGCAGGTACCTTGGAGCGGAGGATTCGGCGACGCGCAGATACCCTCGCTCCGCAGATTTGAAATGGCCGAGGCGATATTCCGAAGCCGCGAGAATGTAGCTCGCCCTCGCACGATCTTCAACACTGCCGGAACCTGCAAGGACTCGCTGCGACTGTTGTTTTGCTGCCGGATATTGCCCAGAGTTGTAGAGAATCTGCGCGATTCTCACGCGGAGCGCGGCGGACGGGCGGGGGATGTTTTTGAGGGACTCCAGCGCAAATTGGGCAAGCTCCTTTTCGTCATCGCCCTTCATCCGGCTGAATTCGATGCGGTAGGTGAGGTAGGCCGAGAGCAGGGCGTCGTCTCGGCTGACCTTCTCTCGAAGACGCTCCAGGCTTGCGGCATCCATCCGGCCGATCAGCATGTTCAGCGCGTCTCCCGTTGCGAACCGAATATTGTAGTTGTCTGCGATGTGCAGCCTCCGGAGTTCAGCGCAGAATTGCAGGTGCTTGAGGCCCTGCTTATTCAGAACTGTGCCGATTGATCGGAGTGCGGCATCTTTCTCCAAGGCGGTTGTCGCTTCTCCGAACTGTCGATGGTAGATCGAGAGCGCTGTGTCCAGTTTTCCTTTCAAGTAGAGACTTCTCGCCCGCCAGGCCTCTGCCCGCCACCTCATCTCGCGGTCGGTGGAATTGATGAGGTCGGCAAGAAGCCCATCGGCTTGATCGATCATTGTCGGGGGCGGGGTGTCTCGCTCGTGCGCTTCGCCGATCAACGCCTGGACCTGCATCAGCTTTGATTTCTTGGCGACAACATGCTGCGGGAATCTCTCGATGATCTTCTGGAATGCGGCGACCTTTGTTTCTCTTGAACCTTGGGTGGCGCAGGCCTTTTCGTAGGCGACATATGGGCGCAAAAGGTCGTCGGGCTCGAAGTTCATCAATGCCTCGGTTCCTTCGGATTGACGACCGTACATCTGTTCATATCGAATGCCCAGATATTTCCTGAATTTCGCGGGTGGGATTCGGTGCCGCATCTCGAACAGGGCGCGCCGCTCGGCAACAAATGCTTGATCTGCTTTTTTATCTGCCCAGCGCTCGTAGATTTTGAGTGCCTGCTGGTGTTTGCCCGAGATTTCCAGATGATGAGCCCGTTCCCTCTCGTCATCACTTTCGTGCTCGCCGAGCCCAGAGATGTGGGAATAGGGCATGTCGTTGTAGTTGCGGCCCCCGTAGAAACCCCCTGCCCTGACCATCTCATTGTTCGCGTTGGGAATCATCGCGAACTGCGGGGCGCGGTTGAAGTCCGTAAAATCCTGACCTGCCGAGGTCGAATAGTAAAAGTGCACCGAATCAACAAGGCCATCATAAGAGCAGAAGCCAGACGCTGTAATGGAGAGCGCCGCAGCGATGGAAAATGGCTTCAGAAACTGTGCTCGCACAAGGTCAATTATTGCGCTTTGACCTTCACCTTTTCCATGAATTTTTCAAATCCTCCAGAGAGGCGGATGCTGCATTCAATCTGCGATTCTTGATCTGGCTTTCGAGTGAGATGGATCGGGCCGATCTGGAGTTTTTCGCCGTGCCGCAGTCCAGGCAGTTGAAACCGAAGGCAGGTCGCTTCCCGTCGATGAGCCAGTTCGAACTTGCCTTGATGAAGGTGTCCAAGTTCATGCTTGGTCGCGTCCCCGATCCGCCAGCCTTCCACCGAGTCAGGTGCGATGGGGATGTCAACGACGATGGCATCGGACGAAAAGAATGTCGCCTCTCCAAGGTTTTCCAGAGTGACGGAAAGATTGGTCCAGGGCGCCTCCTTTGATCCTTCGATGATCCCATCATTATTGGTCCGCGTCATGGCGGTGATTTTGATTCCGCCCGCTGCAGCTTTGATCGGCAGTGCCAGAGCTTCGTTTTCTTCAGGAATCCGGAAGATGATGCTGCCGAGCAGCTTCGGGGAGCGGTGGGCGCGGACGACGGCCAGGGAGTCATCCGTCTGTTTTGGAGTCGGGATGGAGTAGAGGACCGTGTAGGTTTGGTCGGGGCGGAGAGCCTTGAATTTCAAGAACTGCTCGCCGCTCCACGACTGCTCATCGGCCGCGCGTTTTCCCTTTGAATCCACCGGATAGGCATCCTCGAACGTGAATCCCGGGCTGCGGAACGCCTCCTGCGGCGAGATGGCGCGGAGGATGCTGACCAGCCTCCCCGATGCGTCATAGATCGTGGCGCGGCCGTAGGCGGGAATCCCGATGTAATAGGGGCATTCCAATCGGTCGGCTTTGGGCAGTCCGCGCCGGATCATCTCCGGGTCGCATACCGGCCTTACGTCATCCAACTGTCGGGCGGTGACCCCTTCGTAGGCTTGGGGAACGATGAAATCGAGCTCGGCGGACAGCTTGCGGACCCCATCCGTCCCCAGCCAGGAGAAGAGTGCGGTCGTGGATGTGAAGAGTCCGCGTTTGTTGAAATA
>JAEYWW010000321.1 GCA_023428805.1 Armatimonadota bacterium
GGCGCGCACTTGATCACGGTCAACGACTACCTCGCCCGTCGTGACGCGGTTTGGATGGGGCCGATCTATCACTTCCTCGGCCTGAGTGTCGGCATTATCCAAGGCCAGGGCGCGGACAGCGACGAACTGGGCGGCAGCTACATCTACGATCCCGGCTTCCAGCACGACGATCCGCGCTACCTCCACATGCGGCCCTGCACCCGGCGCGAAGCCTATCTCTGCGACATCACCTACGGAACCAACCATGAGTTTGGCTTCGATTATCTGCGCGACAACATGGCGTTTGATATTGAACAGCTTTCGATGCGAGAGCTCAATTACGCCCTGGTGGACGAAGTCGACTCAATCTTGATCGACGAAGCGCGAACCCCGCACATCATCTCCGGCCCGAGCAATGCAGACACCAGCATCTATAAGGAGGTCGATGTTGTCGTCAAGCAGCTCAACAAAGGCGAAAAGGGGCAAGAAGACGATCCCGAAGTCGATTACATCGTCGACAAAAAGAACCACTCCGCCGCGCTCACCGAGCAGGGAATGGACAAGGTCGAAGAGATGCTGGAGATCGACAACATCGCCAACGACCCCAAGCTCTTCCATCACCTGAATGCCAGCGTCAAGGCATACGGCATCTTCGAGAAGGACGTGGACTACGTTGTGCGCGGCTCCGAGGTCGTGATCGTGGACGAAAACACGGGCCGCATGATGTTTGGCCGCCGCTATTCGGACGGACTTCACCAAGCCCTTGAAGCGAAGGAAGGCGTGCCCGTTCAGCGCGAAAGCCAGACCGTCGCGGTCATCACCTTCCAGAACCTCTTCCGCATGTATCACAAGCTGGCCGGTATGACCGGAACAGCCAAGACCGAAGAAGACGAGTTCCGCAAGATCTACGGCCTGGACGTCGTCACGATCCCGACCCACCGCCCCATGCTCCGCAAGGATCAGGAAGACGTGGTCTACAAGTCGATGGACGCCAAATTCCGCGGCATTGCCCGCGAGATTCTGCGGTTGTACACCAAGCAGCAGCCGATCCTGGTCGGCACCCGCTCCATCGAAATGACCGAAAAGGTTTCGGCTCGCTTGACGGGCGAGTTGCTTCAGAAGCTTGTTCTGAGCGACATGATTCTTGAGCAGACCCTTGAGAACAAGGGGTTGTCCAAAGATGTCAAGAAGGAGGCCGATGCAATCTTCGACAACCCGCTCGACTGGGTGAAGATGAACCAGATCAAGGAAGTCTGCCGTCAGGCTGGACTCCCGACCGATCCGCTTGGCAATGATGTGCGTGACTGGTTCTTCAAGAAGCACAGCCTCTCCGAAGACAATCACGAATTCTTCAATGAGGCGATCCGCCACGGTGTGCCCCACAACGTCTTGAACGCGAAGTACCACGAGAAGGAGGCCCTCATCATCAGCGAGGCGGGCCGCAAGGGAGCCATCACCATCGCCACCAACATGGCGGGCCGAGGTGTGGACATCCTTCTCGGGGGACGCGTCGAAGACGACATCGTCACCCGCGCCCGCCAGCAGGAAGTGGAGGACGGCGGACTGGCGACCGAGTATGCCGACACCTTCCTCAGCTTCCGCAGAGGCGGTCACGAGCGCGCCGCGCCGCCGCTCCCGATGAGCGACCAGGATCGGCGCGAGGCGGCGGAGGAAGTCCGCGCTCTCGGCGGACTCTTCATCCTCGGCACAGAGCGCCACGAGAGCCGGCGAATCGACAACCAGCTCCGCGGCCGCGCCGGACGACAGGGCGACCCGGGCGAGTCACGCTTCTTCGTCAGCCTCGAAGACCAGCTCTGGAAGGTCTTCAACGCGAAGATGCTCGAAAATCCGGTCCTCAAGGCATGGCCGACAATGGAGGAGGTCCGCGCCAAGTTCATCACGAACATGATCCTGAAGACTCAGGAGCGGATCGAAAACCACTTCTTCGAGGCCCGAAAGCACGTTCTCGAATACGACGACGTTCTTAACAGCCAGCGCGAGACAATCTATGCCATGCGCCGCGAAATCCTGCTCGGAAAGGACTGCGGCGACGACATCCAGGCGGGGGTCGAAGGCTTTGTCTCCGAAATCGTGGACAAGCATTGGGCGATCGACGAAGATGGCCTGACCCAGTACGACTACGCCGCCCTCTATGAGGAGTTGAATGAACTCTTCCCGCTGGTGGATCACGCGACCATGGCCGACATGGAGCAGATTCCCGCTGGTCCGGAACTCAGCCGGTTCTGCATCGAAAAGGCTGAGGAAGCCTATCAGGAGAAAGCTGACCGCCTCGGCGAGGAGATCATGCAGCAACTGGAGCGGCATGTCATGCTCCGCGCTGTCAACGATCAGTGGATGGATCACCTCCAGATGATCGACTACATTCGCGAAGGCATCAGCCTGCGAGGCTATGGTCAGACCGATCCGCTCGTGGCGTACAAACGCGAGACATTCGATCTCTTCCAGCACACCCAGAAGGCGATCCGCGACCAGGCGGTCCGGTTCATCTTCACCGCCGAGGTCCGCATGGATCAGCCGCTTGTCTCCACCAACCCCGAGCCGCAGATGGTTCGGGTCGAGGATGAGGACGGGACAGAGCCCGCTCCTGCTCCCGTCGCGGTCGCCATCGCAGAACCCTTCGACGAGAACAAGGTGGATTGGACTCGCGTCGGCCGCAACGATCCCTGCCCCTGCGGCAGTGGTGAGAAGTTCAAGAACTGCCACTACAAGACACTCCGCGAAGCGGGCGTGATCTGAGTCTAAATTGACTGGAGAAGCCGTGCTCTTAGATGGGCACGGCTTTTTCTTTGTCAGTCAGCGATTGCGGGCCGCATCTGGTTGTAGATTTCGCGATGCAGCTCCGGCTGGAAGTGGGCAAGGGTGCGCGTCCACAGTTCAGGCTGTTGGAAGCGCTTGGAGTCGATCCAGACGAGCGTGGCTCCTTCTCTTTCGCAAAGCTCCTGCATCGCCTGCTCCATCTCATCCAGTGCGGTCAGAGTCATCTGCCGTTGGCGGTCGGAGATGCGGTCGAATTCATAGTGCATCGGTTCGATCAGCACAACGGGCTGCTTGGAAGAAATCCGCTTCGCGATCTTGATGGCGTCAGCCATCGCATCCATCTCGCCCCTGGGAACGAAATAGATTGGCTTGTCGGATTCAACTGCCTTGGTGGGATCGAACGGCACATCGAGCGGGTGGGCCTCAAAACGGTTTCCGCCGTCCGGGCTTGCCCCCATGATTCGGCTCAGCAGAGATTTAGGAATCACTTTTCCGGCGAACCAGAATGATGGATATCCGCCTACTGTGCGGTTGCGGAGTGCATCTTGAGCACGGTAGAGGTGTGACACCTTGGTCAATTCAAACTGAGTTCGCGCTTCCAGGGCTCCGCTCCATGAGGGAGTTTTCGTGCGAGCCCATTCGGAGTTCAACCCGGCATCCGGCAGGAAGCGAAGCAGTTCGTTGGCGGTGACCAATCCCCAGTCGCTTCCCTTGGTCTCCACCTTCTCATCACTGATGAATTTGTGCGGAATCGCCTGGATGATCACCTGCTCGATGTTCTTGACGCCCTGCTTTTCCAGCGTCTGCAGGACCTGCACATTGGTTTTGTTGTTGCCGCCCGGCAGGCTGAGATTCCGCACGTCGATGGCTGGAGACAAGTCGGCACGGAGCATCCCCATTGTGGTGTCGGACTCCTTGGGTACGCCGCCGCCCTGCATCGCAGAGTCTCCAACAGCGACGATCTTTGGCTTTGGACTCTCGTCAAGCTGCGCGACGATCGTGCGCGAGCCGTGAAGGGAATTGGCGTTGAGTCGGGGCAGGGAGCTTCCCATCAGGCGAAGTCCGATTTCCGCCGCGACGAAGGCGCCGGCGATCAGATACAGAATCCATGCCGCCTGTTTGGCGGTCACAGACTCGGTGTATTCGCGGTAGACATCGTGCTTCGCCATTCCTTCTCCTCAGAAATCGATGTAGATGAACTCCGTCGCTGGACCCGACATCAGAAAGATCACCGCTGTCCCGATCAGCAGGAACAGAAAGATCCTTGCGCATTTCCAAACGCTTGCCATAACTTAAAGGCCTCCCAGCATGATCTGCAGATACTTGATGCACGACGGCATCGGCCACATGAACAGCATCCATCCAAACCAGACGCAGATCATTGTCAATACATAGGAGGTCGCGCGTGAAGCCCAAGATTGAACAAGCTTCTCGGGCAGTTTGGGAACGACCTTCAACTCCCACAACTTCTGGCTGCAGAGGAGCACTCCGTGCCAGGCTCCCCACACAACAAAGTTCCAAGCCGCTCCGTGCCAAATGCCCGAAACCAGCATGACGATCATCAGATTCACAAGCTGGCGTGGAAGACCCTTGCGGCTGCCGCCGAGGGGAATGTAGACGTATTGGGTGAGCCAGCTTGAAAGGCTGACATGCCAGTGGCGCCAGAACAGCGCGATGTTCCGCTGCAGGTAGGGCTGAAGAAAGTTCTCCGGCACCTTGATGCCGAACAACCGCGCGCTGCCGATCGCGACATCGCTGTAGCCGCTGAAATCGAGCCAGATGCGGAATCCATACAAAACCACCGCCGCAGACAGCATCAGCGGGCTGGATGTCTTGTCCGGCGAGCCGATTTCAAGGAGGACGCTGTTGATGTTGTCGGCCAGCACCGCTTTTTTGAGCAGGCCGAGAATGATGCGGAATGAACCTTCGAGGACATCTTTGCTGCCTACCTTGGGGGCATGGGTGTACTCGCTGAACTGGTCGTATCGCTTGATCGGCCCCGCCACCATGGTCGGGAAGAAGAAGATGAAGCTGAAATAGTCGGCAAAGCCGATGCTGGTGATCGTCCCTTTGCGCTTTTCCGCCGCGACGTGGACGAATTCAAAAACGAAGAATGAGATCGCGAGCGGCGCGGCGGGGAATGAGTGATTGACGACCCCAAATGATTCCGCAATGAACCCGCTGTACTTGAAGAATCCGAGCACCGCGAGCGATATGACAATGACAAGCGCGGTGTTGTGGACGGCTGGTTTGTCATGCCATTTGACCGCCTTTTTGACTGCATCAGGGGGAAAGAGCAGGAACCAGGAAAGAACCGTCAGCCCGACAAGCAAAAAGATCGCTTCCTTGGCGTAGAACGTATAGAACGCCATTCCCGCTGTTGCGAGAAAAACCGAACGCCACGACTGTCCCACAAAGCGGTAGCCGAGAGCGACGACCGCGAGGAAGAGGTAGTAGATGACTTCGCTGAACACTTGTGGCTTCTTTCCGTGAGTTTAGTTCATTGCCTTTGGCGCGACAAATCACCCCAAGAGGTTCAAAGTATAGTCACAATTGCCGCTCTGAGGCCGCGAGCTTGCCTAGTCTTGAAATGTTGTTCGGCCTCAATCTATCACCAGGCAGACAGGTAATCTCGCTTCTCCATGCTTGACCGGCAGTTGATTCGAGACAATCCTGAGCTTGTCCGCACGGCCATCGCCCGAAAGGGAATCGATGCTCCGGTGGACGAATTCCTGCGTGTGGACAGTGAATTCCGCTCGGTGACGGTGGAGATGAACGAAGTCCAGGCCGAAAGCAACCGCATCAGCAAACTGATTGGCCAGCTCATGGCGCAGGGCAAGCGGGATGAGGCCGAAGAGGCCAAGGCCAAAACGGGCGAACTGAAGAACAAGGTCAAAGAACTCGAAGCCAAACACGCACAGCTCGAAGGTGATCTGCACGAGGTTGAGCTTCGATTCCCAAACATGCCTCACCCGAGCATCCCGGATGGCATGACTCCCGAAGAGAACAAGGTTGTTCGAATCTGGGGCGACACTCCCACCTTCGCCGAGCCTCCCAAACCGCACTGGGAGATCGCCGAAGAACATAGCTTGATCGACTTTGAACGGGGCGCGAAGGTCAGCGGTTCCGGATTTCCGGTCTACACCGGCTGGGGAGCACGCCTGCAGCGGGCGTTGATCAGCTACATGCTCGACGTCCAGACTCAGGAGCATGGCTACACCGAGGTCTATCCCCCGGCGCTGGTCCTGCGTGAAAGCTTGGTTGGCACCGGCAATCTTCCGAAATTTGAGGAGGATTTGTACAAGGTCAGCGATCAACTTTACTTGATTCCGACTGCCGAGGTTCCTGTCACGAATCTCTACCGGGATGAAATTTTGGATGGCACGGACCTTCCGGTGAAGCTTGCCGCCTATACCCCCTGCTTCCGCAAAGAAGCGGGGGCTGCGGGGCGAGACACGCGCGGTATTTTGCGTATTCACCAATTTGACAAGGTTGAACTTGTCAATTACGTTTTGCCCGAAGACAGCTACGATGCCCTGGAGCGTCTGATTGGCGAGGCGGAGGCCATCCTGCAAAACCTTGGATTGCACTACCGGGTTTTGGAGCTTTGCGCCGGAGATATGGGCGACAAGGGCTGCAAATGCTACGATCTTGAGGTCTGGGCGCCCGGCGTCGGCGCATTCCTCGAAGTCTCCAGCTGCACCAATTTTGAGGGCTACCAAGCGCGCCGCGCCAACATCCGATTCCGCCGTGAAGCACAGGGCAAACCGGAGTTCGTCCACATTCTCAATGGCTCAGGTTTGGCCGTGCCGCGCCTCATGGTCGCCCTGCTGGAAACCTATCGCTTGAGCAACGGAGACATTGCCATTCCGGAACCGCTTGTGCCTTACGTTGGTACAGATTTGTTGGAATTGAGCAAATGAGCAGCCTTCCCACCCGCCACGTTGATGAACTCGCCGGGTGGGGAGGGTATCCGACAGCGGCCAGCGATTTGGTGCGGCCCGAGCGATTTCGTCAGCTCAAGCCTGTCGACGGACTACAGATCACGCGGGGCATGGGGCGGAGCTACGGCGATGCCGCGCTCTGCACGGGCGGCAAAGTCATCCTCACCGAGAGACTGAGCCGGCTTCTTCATTTCGATTCCGAGACGGGGGTTCTCACAGCGGAAGCGGGGGCTACTCTGGCCGATATCCTGGAGTTTTTTGTGCCCCAGGGCTGGTTTGTGCCCGTGACCCCGGGCACAAAATTCTGCTCCCTTGGCGGATGCCTCGCCGCCGACGTTCACGGCAAAAATCATCATCGTGACGGAACCTTCAGCCGACATCTCGAAAGCGCAGCGCTGATCCTGCCAAGTGGGGAGAAGAAAACGATCTCCCCCGACGAAAACAGTGAACTCTATTGGGCGACGGCAGGCGGCATGGGCTTGACGGGGATCATTTCAGAAGTCAATCTGAAATTGACTCCCATTGAGACCGCCTGGATGAATGTCACTCATCGCCGCGCTCAAAACATTGATGATGCGATCCGCCTGCTGAGTGATCCGATGGTGGACGACCACTACAGCGTCGCCTGGATCGACTGCCTGGCGAAGGGGACGAAGCTGGGGCGGAGCATCGTGATGACGGGGCATCATTCAACCAAGCCCGAACTCCCGCTGCGAAAGGAAATCCTCGCGGCAGAGATCAAGCGTCCCAAGACGATGCCCTTCATGCTCCCGCCCTGGGTGCTGAATCCGTTCACGATCAATCTGTTCAACGGCCTCTACAACTGGATTCAGGGTTCGAAAAAGACCTTCTTCAGCCACTACACGGACTTTTTCTATCCTCTGGATGGCATCCGGCATTGGAACCGGATGTACGGCAAGCCCGGCTTCGTTCAATACCAATTTGTCATGCCCCCAGAGACCGCCAACGCCGGAATGAGGGCGGTTTTGGAGGAGCTTTCGCGAGAAAAACGCGCCTCATTCCTGGCAGTGCTCAAGAGGTTTGGTCCGCAGGGCGACGGACTTATGAGCTTCCCGACAGAGGGCTACACGCTTTCGCTCGACATTCCGATGCGCGAGGGCCTGCTTCCATTTCTTGATCGGCTTGACGACATAGTGGCCAATCACCGAGGACGCCAGTATCTGGCCAAAGATTCACGCCTGAAATCTTCCCACATCCCCGGAAAGTATCCCCGCCTTTCCGAATTTCAGAGAATCAAGCGCGAGATCGATCCCGAAAATCTCTTTTCAAGCGATCTTTCGCGGAGGCTCGGAATCTCGTGAGCGAGGGCACGGCGCTGGTTGTCGGCGCGACCAGCGGAATGGCGCGATGGGCGTCCGTTGAACTGGCTCGTCGCGGCTGGAAGCTGATCCTCGCCGGGCGCGATATGGATGAGCTGAATCGCATTGCGTCTGACATTGAAGTGCGAACAGGCGCGCACGCCCATGTCGAAGAGTTTCACGGCGAGGACTTGGAATCCATCGGCCTGTGGTGGCGAAAACTGAGAGGAGAGCACGATGACCTGCGCGGTGTTCTGCTTGCGTACGGAGAAATGCGGGACCAGGAGGAGGTCAACCAAAAGCCAGACCTGGCTCTGACGACAATGCTTCTCAACTACAATTCACCTGTCTATCTCCTCCTGCACGTTGCGCGTGATTTTGAAGAGCAGCGGCATGGCTGGATCGCCGCCATCAGTTCAGTCGCTGGCGATCGCGGTCGTCCGGGGAACTATCTCTATGGTTCAGCCAAGGGAGGCTTCTCGCATTTCCTGGAAGGTCTTCGCGCCCGCCTGTCCCATACGGGGGTGCAGGTCACGACGATCAAGCCGGGATTCGTTGATTCGCCGATGACGTTTGGGTTGAAGCTGCCCCCGCTTCCGATCGCTGATCCGCGGGATGTCGGCAAAGTGATCGTCCAGTCCATTGAGGGCCGCAAGGACGTCGTCTACGTCCCCGGCTTCTGGAGGCTCGTCATGTTTGTCATCCGCAGCGTGCCAGAGAAAATCTTCAAGCGGATGAAATTTTAAGCAGACTTGTGGTGCACGACACTGTCGTGCAGGCTCACCACCGGATCAAGTTTGCGCCCCAGACCAAACCTGCCCCGAAGCCCACCGTCATCACGACCATG
>JAEYWW010000060.1 GCA_023428805.1 Armatimonadota bacterium
CTCTCCATCGCGCAGAGAGCACCAAGGTGCTCACTCCAGAGCTCGACCGAGGTCGAGCACTCCGACAAGCTGCACCTCTGGAGAGGTGCACCACCCGTGGCGGCTCATGTCATGGAGTGCGGCGAGATATCGCCGCTTCCCCTTGCGGCGGAGCCGCCCCCGCTGTTACGGATCGAAGAGCGACAGGCCGCCTCCGGCGGAATTGAAAGCGGTCATATCTGACCGCACTCCAAAGCTCAGATTGCCGACGCTGTTCAGCGAGACTTCAATTGCGAATACAGCAGGCTCGCCATGCCGTGAGTTTTGACCATGCCGGTCATCTGGCTCTGCTCCAAAGTCTCCACGTCGTCGAAGCTCGCCGCCGCCTCCGAATAGAGCGCCCAATCCGAATCGCGCGATGTCACCTGCAGCCCGCCCTTGAACAAGCGGAGCTTCACCCAGCCGGTGCAGCGGCTGTTGACCGAACCGATGAAGGCGTTGAGCCCTTCCATGAACGGGTCCCACCAGAGCCCCTGGTAGGCGAGCCGCGCCCACTGTTGGTCAACCTGGGCCTTGAAAGCTCGTTCATCCGAGGTGGTGACCAATGCTTCGAGAGCCTTATGCGCCGCAATCAAGAGAGTTGCCCCCGGGCACTCATAGTTCTCGCGAACCTTGAGCCCAATCATGCGGTCCTCCATGATGTCGATGCGTCCAACACCGTGCCGCCCCGCGATCTCGTTGGCCCTCGTCACGATGTCGAAAGGCGACAAGACTTCGCCATTGATCGCGACCGGATTGCCCTTTTCAAATCGAATCTCGACCTCTTCTGGCTGGTTGGGTGCATTTTCGAGAGAAGCCGTCCACTCGAAAATCTCCTCCGGCGGCGCATAGCTCGGGTCTTCGAGGCGTCCGCCTTCGATCGAACGGCCCCAGACGTTCTCATCGATCGACCAAATCTTGTCCTTGCTCTGCCCGATGGGCGCGCCCACGCGCTCGGCATATTCGATCTCCCAGGTGCGGGTCAGGTTGTCCTCGCGGACCGGAGCGATGATCGGAATATTCGGCGCGAACAAGCGCAGGCCGAACTCGATGCGGAACTGGTCGTTGCCCTTGCCCGTGCAGCCATGCACAAAGCAGTCAGCATTGATCTCCAACCCCTTCTCAGCAGCCAGCCGACCGATCAATGGGCGGGCGATGGCGGTGGAGAGCGGGTAGCCAAAGTAGTCGGCATTGGCCTGAATTGCCGGGAAGCAGTGCTTCTCAGCAAACTCGGCTTTGGCGTCAAGAACTGTGTGGTTGGTCCCAAGGATCGCGGCGCGTTCGGAGGCCTGCGCGACATCTGCGGCAGGCTGGCCAACGTCGATGGTGACCGTGTGAATCTCCTCGAAGCCGCGCTCCCGCATCAGCGGCACACAAACTGTCGTGTCGAGTCCGCCGGAATAGATGATGAGCGCCTTCTTCATGGTGCGGAGTTATTTTGAAGCCTCACGCTCAAGCCTTCTGGTGCTAACCTGTCTGGGTGCGTTGTTTGATGCTGGGAGGAGTGGTGATGATGTCGGTCATGGCAGGTGCAATTGTGCCGAAGCCCGTCCAGATGACACTTCAGGAAGGAACATGGAAACTTTCTGGGCCAATCCATACTGATTCGGCAGAACTCAAAAGCGTCGCCGCCGCGCTGCGGGAAGATTTGGCGGGCATTGCGCCCGCTTCACCCGGAGAACCCCAGATCATCTTTGAGTTTGACAAGAACTTCAAGCCCGAGGAATATCAGCTTTTCGTCGCAGACAAATGCAGGATTCGTGCAGGCTCGCGAGAAGGGGCCGCACGGGCAACCGCGACTCTGCTCCAATTCGCCGCAGAGAACCGCGAGATTCCCAAGCTCGCCATTGAAGACCGCCCCGATCACTCCTATCGGGCCGTGATGATTGATGTCGCACGCAAGTGGCACAGCGTGGACACGTTGAAGCAGATCGTCCGATACTGCCACTACTACAAGGTCCGCTACCTTCAACTCCATCTCACGGACGACCAGTCATTCACATTCCCCAGCCGCGCTTATCCTGAATTGACGACAGTCAATCAGCATGGTGGACCGAGCTATACACGCGCGGAAATCAAAGAGCTGGTGGATTTCGCCGATGCCCGCGGAGTGACAATCGTTCCAGAAATTGATGTGCCCGGACATTCTGGAACCTTGATCCGGGCGAAGCCAGACCTCTTCAAGATCACCGGAACAACGCCCTATGAGCATCATGCCACGATCAACTTCGCTGATCCCAAGGTGATCGCCGCAGTCGGAACTCTGGTCGAGGAGCTTTGTGAACTCTTTCCCTCATCGCCCTACATCCATATCGGCGGAGATGAAGCAGATTATCGGCTCGCGCACCAGAATCCGCTTTTTCAGCAGGCATTCAAGGATGAGGGGTTGGGCGATCAAGCTTCGCATGAAATCTACCGCCGGTTCCTGATCCTGATGAACAACAAAGTCAAGCAGCAGGGGCGGAAAATGATCGTCTGGGAAGGTTTTGGCCGCGAGCCCGATTCCAAGTTTCCGATTCCGAAGGATGTCATTGTGATGGCGTTTGAGGACGCCTACTATCGGTACACCGAACTCGTGGATGACGGCTATACGGTCGTCAACGCCTCCTGGACTCCGCTTTACGTCGTCAATCGCCATCGCTGGTCGCCGGAGAAAGTCTTCCAGTGGAGCCCGACGAAGTTCGCCCGCCATGGAACGATCTGGTCCACAATTCTCCGCACAGAAGCAAAGCCAACCGAGCGGATCCTCGGAGGGCAGTTCTGCGCATGGGAGCAGCCGGAGTTCCGCGAGATGGACTCGCTTTACGGACGCGTCCCGGCCTTTGCCGAGCGGCTCTGGTCCAGCCAGACCACCTGGCCGGATCACGAAGCCCGCTCAAAAACCGCCGAGGCGGGATTTCGGCAGCTCTTCGCCCCCGTCGAGCTGATGGTGGACGGCCTCGCCCCGCTGGACCCGGAGAGCTTCGATTCGCGGAGCTTCTTCGATCAAGCAATCGTTAAGCCACGGACGTTGACGTCCGGCATCATCCGCTACACGCTTGACGGCAAGCCAGTCACCAGCGAATCACCCGTGATGCCTGTCGCTCTCACGATTACGCAGACCACCGATATCCGTGCCGCGCTCTTCGATTCCACGGGGAGTCGAATTGGGGGCGAGACAGGAATGACGATCTACAAGGACGCCCGCCCCGCCGACAACCTTCTCCGGGGTGGAAAGGTGACCGTTTCCGGCGGCACCGAAGGTCCGCAGATTCCCGAATTGGCGATTGACGGCAAGATTGAACCCGGCTCAAGCTGGTGGGCGATGCCAGGACCCCAATGGCTGCAGGTTGACATGGGCGCCGAGAAGGAGATCGGCTCGGTCACCGTCTACCCCTACTGGGACGGCTCACGCTATTACCAATACAAAGTCGAGGGATCGGCGGACGGAAAGTCATGGACGCTCTTGATGGACCGAACCACCAACACAATCCCCGCTCAATCCACAGGCGACCGCCAGGAGGCAAAAGGCAGGTTCCGTCACATCCGCATCACCATGCTGAAAGGCTCCGCCAACCCCGGAGTGCATCTCGTGGAGCTGGTTGTGGAAGCACCCTGACCCAAGGTTGAGAATATGGAGTGAGGTCAGACATGACCGCTTTCACTTCCGCCGGAGGCGTCCGCAAGACTTTCAAACGAAAGAGGTCGAGCAATGGATTGAGCAACTTGGTGCTCCGTGTGACACAAATCTCTCGCGAAACAATCCCTTGATCAAAAATCTCAGATGAGTCGTCTAATAAAGCGGAAGTAAGGAGAAACGCAGCCAAGGAAACCAGATGAACAGACGCATCAGTGAAAGCCATCCCCTCTATCTGTTGATCAATGACTGGATCAGCGATGAAGTCGCGAGGCATATCGACAGCCAGGGCCGCCCTCAGGTCGAGAGTTATCTGACTCATTTGATGGCGGATTCTATGGATTTGGAGCAGGCGCTCCCTTTGCGTGATGCGGATGGACGGCCCCTTCTCTCGATCATCGAGATGATCGCCGAAGCAGATATTCGGCTGAATGCACGGTCATTTGAAGAGGAGCGGGAGATGCGGCGACGGATTGGCGACTACATCCTGTTCTGGTCAGGTGTGTTCCCCGAGCACCTCAAAGGTGACTATCGAATGCAGGGACGGGAAAGCTACTTCATTGTCAGCTCATTCAATCAACCGCCCCATGATGAGGAGGCTCCGATCTTTCGCGACTTGAGTGAAGGCTTCGACGAATTCGCCTTCGTGATGGGCCAAGTTGGGCGCAGGATGCGCGGAACGACGCACTAAAAATCCCCCAACCTTCCTAAATCAAGGGGGGTTGGGGGACATTGATCTCAACCGTTTCGCTGCGCGAAGTCCTTCATGAAGCTCGCCAGCGCTTCAACCCCTTCCTTCGGGAATGAGTTGTAAATGCTCGCGCGGCAGCCGCCAATGGAGCGATGACCCTTCAGTTCAAGAAATCCTTGAGCTTCAGCTTCCTGCAAGAACTGCTTCGTCTTGTCTTCGTCCGGCAGAACAAATGGGACATTCATCTGCGACCGGTTTTCCGGCACCGCGTGAGCCCGGTAATAACCACCTGAATCATCCATCGCAGAATAGAGAATTCCCGCCTTCTCCGCATTGAGCTTCTCCAGGGTGGCGACGCCTCCCCGAGCGAGCCAATGCTTGAAGACCAATCCGCACACATAGATCGACCAGCAGGGTGGAGTGTTGAACCGGCTGCCATTGGCCGCCTGCGCCTTGTAGCTCAACATCTCCGGAAGCCCCTCGTCGTTTGAGCCTTCCAGGAAG
>JAEYWW010000088.1 GCA_023428805.1 Armatimonadota bacterium
GTGCTGTCTTCCACAGTCGTCGACGGAATTGAAAGAGCTGCAATCAGCGGCAGGATAATGCTGGGCATCGGACCATCACCAGATAACGGAGAAGTGCTCCGAAAGGTTGCAGGTCACCTCGCCGCCGCTATTTCCAACCGCACACTCAGAACATCCCCCAACTCCACTCCTTCTGACCGCTGAACAGCCACTTTGACGGGCACTAGATAGACGCCCTTCCGGGGAAAGAGGGAGGTCGCAAACTCGGTTTCACCAATCGTCGCCATCACGGGAATCACTCCCCAGCCATACGTGACGTGCTGCGAGATCGCCTTGATCTCTGCGGAAAGGTCATCAGGCACAGGCACAAAAAGGAATGGGGCCGGCCCGCGCCACTCGATCACCTCTCCCGAAAACTCCAGGATCACCCCTAAAGTATGACCATCACGTGAGGCGGTTCAGGATCTCCTTCGACCATTCGCCTTGGATTGGATTCTCGACCCACTCCCGCACCATCTCCAGCCATTTGATCCGCGCATCGGTTTCAAGAACGATGCTGATGGTCGCCAATCCGCCGAAGTAGTCGCCGATCTCCTCGTTCTGCTGGATCAGGCCAAGGCATCGCTTGCGGAACTTCCTCAGGCTCTCAATTGAGCGGTCAATGAATTCCAAGCGTTGGACAGGGGGCAGAACTTCCAGGAAGAAGAATCGTGTTCGCAGCAGATCGGCGGAATGGGCCACATCCATCATCGGCACGTTCGGGCCGGTCCAGTCACGCAGCACCGCCTCTCCCTTTTCTGTGACCTGCACCAGATCGCCTTCGACCTTCTCCAACAATCCAAGATCAAGCAGGCGGTTGGCGATGGAATACGCGGTCCCCGCCCGGGATTTGTGATAGGTGGAGGCCGATGAGGAAAGCTCCTTCATCACGGCGTAAATCGTGCAAGGGCCCCGCAGCCAGGTCATGCCCAGCACGGTCATTTCTACTGTCGAGTGCTTCTTTTGACTCATTGTTCAAAAATTGGAACCATTTTATTATTACATTTTGTAATATTCAACTATGCTCGTGACCGCTGCAATTGCCGCCTGCCTGCTTGTTCAGTCCGAACTGCCCCGCAAGGGCGTGCTCGGCGTGCCCTTCACCCCGCTTCCTCCTGCTCAAGCCAAAGAGCTGAACTTGCCGGAAGGAGAAGGGTTGATTGTGGTTGGCTCACCCGTCGTGAACCTTACCGCAGACAAGGCCGGACTCAAGCAGGGCGACATTGTCCTGCAGATCAACGGCCAGAACGCCAAAGCGCAGGGTCTGGGCGAGTGGGTTCGCACACTTACCTCCGGCCAGCCCGTAACCTTCAAAGTGAATCGTGAAGGCAAGGAAGTCACCCTCTCCGCTCCCCTCGTCGAGAAGCCGCGCGACCCGGGCGGACCAAACTATACGGTCGAATACAGCCATATCACCAGCAACGGCAAGCGGATGCGGACGATCATCACGAAGCCCAAAAAGCCGGGCAAGCACCCCGGCTGGATGTTCATCCAAGGCCTCTCCCCCATCTCTTATGACTTCAAACTGGAGGGCTCAACCGGCGATGTCACCACGATGGACGGCCCGATGCTCTTTGACATGGCGAATTCCGGCTTCGTGACGATGCGCGTGGAAAAGCCCGGCGTCGGGGACAGCGAAGGTGGTCCGTATCAGGATATGGACTACACAACCGAGCTTGACATCTACCGACAGGCGATGAAGCAGCTCCTCGAAACCTCCGGTGTGGACACCGACAACATCTTCCTCTTCGGACACAGCATGGGCGGCTCGTTCGGACCGATGATCGCATGCGAGTTTCCGGTCAAAGGCATCGCCGTCTTCGGGACTTCGGGGCGAACCTGGTTCGAGTACCTCATTGATGTGATGCGATATCAAGGCATCGTCGCGGGCGGCTCCTATGCCGCATCCGATGACAGCGTTCGATACGGCGCTCAGATGCTGGCCCTCGTGATGCTCGAAAAGAAATCCCTGGAGGAAATCAAGAAGTCGCACCCGCAGCTCGCTCAGCTCGTGGATGGCTACTTCCCCGGCGGATACTTCAACGGCAAGAATCTCGCCTTCTGGCGGCAGCTCAACGATACAAACTTCTCAAAGTATTGGACCGACTGCAACGCTCCTGTGCTGGCAGTGCATGGCGCGTCCGACTTCGTGAGCTACGAGGCAGATCACAAGCTGATCGCGAATGCAGTGAACAAGGTTCGTCCCGGGCAGGGCAAGTTCGTCAGCCTGCCGAACTCAGACCATCTGTTCCACAACTTCGCGACCGAGCCGGAGAGCCAGCGCAATTTCACCAAGGGCAAGTTCAACAACGACTTCACTACTTTGATGAAGAGCTGGATCAGCGAAATCCTGGCAAAAAGCAACTAAAGCGACTGTAGAATGCAGTCATGACGACCGTGGCGCAGCCGCTGCTTGGGAGCATCACTCCCTTCTTCATCGTGGGTGACCTCAAGCAGACGGTTGCGTTCTATTGCGATCACCTTGGGTTCGATATCGTGTACATGGGGCCGGATGACAACCCCTTCTTTGCGATGGTCGAACGCGGAGGAGTGCGGCTGATGCTCAAGCACATCGCCGCCGATGTCGGGCCGATGCCCAACCCGAGCCGCCATGAATGGGCGGCATGGGACGCCTATGTTTGGTCTCCTGATCCCGACCGTCTGGCCGAGGATTTTGCCGCACGGGGGTTGTCGACGGCTCAGCCCGTCAGCGTGAACAGCGATGGCCTCCGGGGCTTTGCCGTCACCGATCCGAACGGATACGTCATCTACTTTGGCCGCCCGGTCTAGCTGACCACAAAGTCTTCCCATTCGCGGCAGTAGCGGACGACCAACTCGGGCTTGTTGACGATGCCCAGAGACTCGTAGAACCCGATGGCTTTTTCGTTCGAGATTGTCGTGATGGTGATGTCGCCTTCCCCGCCTGCGGCGGCCACCGCGCGATCGACCAGTTCCCGGCCAATTCCCTGCTTCACAAAATCGCGATCCACACCAAGGTCAGTCAGGAAGAGAAAGTATGCGAAGTCGGTGAGCCCGAAGCAGACCCCAATGAGCAGACCGTCTCCGTTTCGCGCGGTGATGCACACGTCAACGTTCTTCAAAACTCGACTGATGCGGGATTCGAAGTTCTGCGCCGGGTATTGCGAGCCGAGGTCCGTGCGTTTGAGGAAATCGTAGTACTCCTCAAAACCCAGACGCTCTGTATCGCTGTAGCTGACGGGGAACATGACCACTCTGCATCATACAGGAAGTAAAGTGATTCCAGATCAACGCAAATTGATGTCAGACCTCAGCAACCCAATTTGGAGCTCGCTCTCCACTCGCCATGCGCACCTGGCACGTGTGCATGGCCGGGCCATGAGATACCCCGAAGAAATCGCTCCCTTTGCGGCAATGGATGCGCCATCAGCCGAGGCCGAACAAGATTTGCTCGATTTGGTCTCCATTGGAGAAACGGTCTGCCTCTTGAACATCCTCCCCGCCTCTCTGGATGGCTGGGAAATCCGAAAAGAGTTCGACGCCTATCAGTACGTCTGGGAGGGAGAGATGCCCTCACCTGATCCTATGGCCATGCTGCTCGGCCCCGAAGATTTGGGCGCCATGCTGGACTTGACCGCGCTGGTCTATCCAGCCTATTTCCGAAAAGGGACCGCCGAATTGGGCGACTACTACGGCTTCTTTGAAGGGGAGCAGCTCTGCGCCATGGCGGGGATTCGAATGGCGATGACCGGTTTTCAAGAAATCGGCGCGATCTGCACCCATCCCGATCACCGCGGCCGGGGTCTCGCTTCCCGCCTGACCAATCACCTGATCCATCTCATCTGCACCCAGAGCGACACGCCATTCCTGCACACCGAGCACGACAACAAGGCGGCGCAATCCATCTACGAAAAGCTGGGATTTCGGCGCCGGGGAATCCTTGCGCTCCGCCTGCTGCAGAGAGTCGCATCATGACCCCTCTCTGCCTGTACGAGGAGTGTTTAGCGAATGCTAAGCTCCAGCCATACGCGCTGGTGGTAAATTCGATGACGATGACCTCGGGCTCGAAGTGAATCCACCAATGTTGAGCCTGAATTTGATCAAGAATAGGAGAACTGTCCAGTGAAGGCGACGCGGACAGTCAATGCCATCTTCATGGGCATTGGGGTTCTGATTGTGACCAGCTTTGCGGCAACCTACATTTCAGGAACCCACGCCCTTCAATCCAACCGCCAATCAAACGCGCATCGGGAAGTCATCTCGAAGTTTGATGAGGTGCTGTCATCCATGAAGGATGCCGAAACTGGTGTGAGAGGCTATCTGCTCACAGAAAACGCATCCTATCTCGAGCCCTACCACACGGCCTAAGCGGAAACATACCGAATGCTTCAAAGCGCCGAGGATTCGGCGCGTCAACTGGGCGGCACACCCGAAGAAATAGATGGAGTGCATGGACTGATCGACCAAGTTTATGAAGAGTTTCAGGGCACAGTCGATCTGCAGTCGGAAGGAAGGCACCAGCAGGCGATTGATCGCGTGCGGACAAATCGAGGCAAGGAGCTCATGGACACGCTCCGCTCCGAAATGGCCACCCTGCGCACCCGGCAGTTGATCCTGAGCGAAGAGGCCACCGCCATCGCGACCGCAAACACTCATTTTCGCACCATCACTTTTGGGTTGATGGCCTTGCTCTGTGTCACCGCGATTGCATGGGCGGGCCGAAGACTGCAGTCGGAAGCACGGCGCAGACTGCAAGCAGCCGAGGAGGCATTCCGGCAAAAGGAGATGCTGGAAGTCACTGTTCAAAGCATCGGCGACGGCATCATGGTGACCGACGAGAAAGGCGCGATTCGCTTCCTAAACCCCATTGCCGTCAACCTCACGGGATGGTCGAACGAAGAGGCCCGAGGAAAACCCTGCAGCGAAATCTTCCGAATCATCAACGAATACGACCGCAGCCCGGTCGAGAGCCCCGTGGACAAGGTGATTGAGAAGGGCGTGATCGTCGGCCTCGCCAATCACACTCTGCTGATCCGAAAGGATGGCTCGGAAATCCCGATCGACGACAGCGGCGCGCCCATCCGCGACCACAACGGCGATTTCTTCGGTGTCGTGCTCGTCTTTCGCGACTTCACAGAGCGCAAGGAATACGAACGCACTCTCAAGGCAGCCCGGGATCAGGCGGAAGCGGCCAATATCGCCAAAGACCGGTTCCTCGCCTCGCTGTCGCACGAGCTTCGCACTCCTTTGACCCCGGTCGTCGCCATGCTCTCCGCCTGGCAGGACTCACCCTCCTTCCCCGATGACAAGAAGGAAGACCTTGACCTTCTTCTTCGCAGTGTCAATTTGGAAGCGAGACTCATCGATGACCTCCTTGACCTCACAAAGATCACCCAGGGCAAGTTGAGCCTCAATCGGGAGAACGTCGATATCCACGACGTCATCGACAAGACCATTCAACTCTGCCGCAGCGAACTCCATGGACGCAGCCTCGACATCAGCATCAAGCTGGATGCCGAAGACCACTACGTCTACGGCGACCACGCCCGGCTCCAGCAGGTGGTCTGGAACATTCTGCGCAATGCGATCAAGTTCTCCAACTCTGGTGGCCGGATCGAAGTCTTGAGCTTCAACCAAGATGGCACTCGCCTCTCAGTTCGCATCACCGATTCGGGGATTGGGATGGATGTGGAGACCCTTGGCAGGATGTTCCAGCCCTTTGAGCAGGGTTCCAATGTCCTCACATCTCACGGAGGCCTCGGGCTCGGAATGTCGATCAGCCACGGGCTCGTCTCCGCTCATGATGGCGTCATCGTGCCCGCCAGCGACGGCCCCGGAAAAGGCTCCTCCATCACCATCACCCTGCCTGCGATGAAAGTTCTCGGCGCAGCTCATAAGCCAGGGCGGAAGCAGGAGGCGAGCTTCACCGTCGCCCCCCTCAAAATTCTTCTCGTCGAAGACCACCCTGAAAGCGCGATCATCATCGCCAAACTCCTGGAATCAAAGGGCCACACCGTCACCAAGGCCGACTCTGTGGCGGCGGCATTGGAAGCCTGCACATCCTCCTCCTTCGACATCATTCTCAGCGACGTGGGACTGCCCGATGGCACGGGGTACGAGTTCATGGAGCAGTTCCGGGCACTCTATGGCACCCAGGTTCCCTCGGTGGCGCTCACCGGATTCGGGATGGATGAGGACATCGCGCAGAGCCTCGAAGCTGGATTCAACGAGCACCTCACCAAACCCGTCAACTTCCAGAAGCTCGACCAAATCCTGGCCAAGCTCACACGCTCCGACTAGACCGTGAGCGGTTTGGGGTCGAAGCCACGCACCACCGCGCTTTGTCCGATGTACTCCCACTCATAGTCCGCATTGCAGGTTTCATAGGCGCTGTCCAGGGTGAGAACGCCGGGGATGGCTTGGCGGATTCCAGCCCAGTCGAACATCTCAACTCCCAGGCCGTGGAACGATGTTTCGCTCTTGTGCAAATCCGCGATGTCGAGCAGCCCCTTGCGGAGCGAGGGGCAATAGCTCCGCTCGCCCACGCGGAAAAACGCCTCGAAATCGGAATCACATGCGAAGATGCGCGATTCGAGCGGCTTTCCGCCCACGCGGAAGCGGGCGAATTCCGCGCCATTTCGCTTGATGCCGACAACGCCCGCCTCCCCGGTCTCAACGCTGATTTTGGGATGGATGCAGGAGCCTCCCATTCGTGTGAGAAGCCAGGCCAGCAAGGTGTTGGAGCAGCGTTCGGGCACATACACCCCCGGTTTCCCGGTCTCCAGGTTCATGACCCCGAACCGGACGGCAATGCTGATCTGCCGCTGCGCGAGCAGCTTGGGCCAGCCCGTCGGGATGACTCCATCCATCCAAAGCACGCAGAGCGACGCCACTCCATGACCCGACACAATTTGAGGCCGGAGCCAGGGACAATCCACCACTTGTGTGATCGCGTCAGGCTCCACGGCGAAATTGATGACGATTCGTCGTTCAATGTGCGCGGAGACTCTTTTCACCACCGGTCTCATCATTATTTCATTATATACTGAAAGTTCAGAACAATAGTTCCCAGCCCACTTCTCTATAATGGGACTATGGCAGGCGCACTCGCAACCAATGAATATCTGTTTCTGATGAGGGGCGCGACCTGGGACAAAGGGTTGTCTCCCAACGAGGTCCAAGCCGGGCTCGAGGCAATGGGTTCATGGCTGGATGACCTGCGGGAGAGGGGGCTTCTGAAATCAGGACAGCCGCTCTCGGGAGAAGGGCGAGTTGTGTCCGACGCGATCTCTGACGGCCCGTTTGTTGAGACCAAGGAAGCCGTCGGCGGCTACTTGCTGATCCAGGCCGCGAGCTTGGAGGAAGCAACTCAGGCGGCCCAAATCTGCCCGGTTCTCAAGTACGGCCTCGTGATCGAAGTGCGGCCCATTCTGTCGGACTGCCACATGATCGAAGCGTATGACCTTGATCTCAGCATGACCGCTCGATAGCGTGACAGCGTCCATCACCCAGCTCACAGACAGCCTTTTTCGACATGAGTCGGGGAAGGTTGTCTCGCTCTTGGTCAAAACGCTCGGCGTGGAGCATATCCAGCTAGCCGAGGACGTGGTTCAGGAAGCGCTGGCGCGCGCCCTCAAGACCTGGCCCTACTACGGAGTGCCCGAGAACCCCGCAGCCTGGATCACTCAAACCGCGAAGAATCTTGCGTTGGATGCAGTGAGGCGCGACCAGGTGTTCCGACGCAAGCAGGTGGATATGTTTGGTTCCGTCCACCGCTGGTCCGGAAAAGTGGGTGACGAGGACTTCGCCGACTTCGGTCGCGAGGTTGAAGATGCGGTGCTCCGTCTCATGTTCGTGTGCTGCCACCCCATCGTGCCAGAGAACTCCCAACCAGTTCTCGCTCTCAAAACGATCTGCGGCTTTGGCGTCCCCGAAATCGCCCACGCTCTCTTTCTCACCGACGCCGCTGTCAACAAGCGTCTGACCCGCGCCAAAGAGAAGCTGAATGAAGGCGAAGTCTCCGCCGACCTTCCCGTCGGGGAGAAGCTGGACGAGCGCTTGAACGGAGTCGTGAAGACGATCTATCTGCTGTTCAACGAGGGCTACAAGGCCAACGCCGGCGACAAGCTGGTCCGCGAAGACCTCTGCGCCGAAGCGATCCGTCTGTGCTCGCTGCTCTCGTCGATGCCGGCCGGCGACAAGCCGCGCGTTCATGCGCTGCTCGCGCTGATGCTGTTCAACTCCTCCCGACTCTCGGCGCGGATGGACTCCGAGGGCCATATCCTGCTGCTCAAGGATCAGGATCGCTCATTGTGGGACAAGGACATGATCCGGCGGGGATTGGTGCATCTCAGTCAGTCGGCACAGGGCGATGAGCTTGACACGCTCCACCTCCAGGCGGCCATCGCCGCGATCCACTGCACGGCCCCGGACTTCGCCTCCACCGACTGGCTCCGTATCCTCGCCCTCTACGACCACATGCTCGCCATCGACCCCTCTCCCGTCATCGCCCTCAACCGCGCCGTCGCGGTCGGTCAAGTGGATGGGCCAGCGGCGGGTCTCGCCGCGGTCGGGCAGATTGCGAATCGGACAGCCCTCGAAAAATACGCACCCCTCCACACCGTCCTCGCGGATTTCGAGGAGCAGTTGGGGAATCACGAAATAGCACGAAAGCATCTCGTCCGGGCTCTCACTCTGACCGAATCCGAGCGTGAAATCGAGTTTTTGAACTCAAAAATTGAATCTCTGAATAATCCCTGACATCGCTGTCCAAATCGCAGCCGCCCATTCGTTGAGGGTTCGAAAGCGACGGAAAGCCGTCGGATGGAGAACTCGAAATGACAACCGCAGCCTTGACCGCTCCCGAAGCGGCGACTCAGCAGGCAACTTCCAAGGCCATGCTTTGGACCGGACGCATCACCTGGGCGTTGGCCGTGCCCTTCATGTTCTTCGACGTGGCTCTGCACCTGGTCAACCCGCCCTTCGTGCAGGAAGCGTCCCGCGATTCGGGATTGAACCCGCAGATCGTGCCCGTCATCGGCGTGGTCGCGCTGGTCTGCATGGCGCTCTACGTGATCCGGCGCACAGCGGTGCTCGGCGCGGTTCTGATCACTGGCTACCTCGGCGGCGCAGTCGCGGCTCACATGACGATGGGCAATTTCGGCTGGTTTGCAATCCTGATCGGAGCCCTGCTCTGGACATCGCTCTACTGCCGCGACGAACGGGTGCGCAACGCTATCCGTTAAATTCAGTTTGAACTTACAAGATAGGTAACGACTATGAAAAGCATCACCCCCTACCTCAGCTTCGGCGGCAAGTGCCGCGAAGCCATGACCTTCTATCGCGATGTTCTCGGTGGAGAACTGAACTTGATGACCGCAGGCGAAGCCCCCAACTGCGAGAACAATCCCAACATGAATGCCGACCACATCATGCACTCCAGCCTCGATTTCGGCAATGGATTCATGATCATGGCGACCGATATGAGCGGCCCGGATGAAAAGAACGCCTCGGCCATCACGATTGACTGCGACTCCGATGAGGAACTGAGAAGGCTCTTCGACGGGCTCAAGGATGGCGGAACGGTCATGTGTGAACCGGAAGTCATGTTCTGGGGCGGACTCTTCGCCTGCTGCAACGACAAGTACGGCACCAACTGGATGCTCAGCTTCGGCCCGGAGGGTTCGTGATGGCCATCAGCATGTTCGTCAACCTCCCGGTCTCCGATGTGGCTCGGTCCACTGAATTCGTGAAAGCCCTTGGCTTTGAAGTGAATCCACAGTTCAGCGACGAAAAGGCGACCTGCGTGGTCATCTCCGAGACAAACTTCGTGATGCTCCTTCGCGACGATTTCTTCAAATCCTTCATCCTGCACGAAATCTGCGATGCGAGCAAGTACACCGAAGTCATCGTCTGCCTGATGCTCGAAAGCCGGGAGGCGGTCGACGAGATGGTGAGCAAGGCCGTCGCTGCAGGCGGCACGAACTACAAGGAGCCTGAAGACTACGGATTCATGTACCAGCACGGCTTCCGCGACCCGGACGGCCACTTCTGGGAAGTAGGATTCATGTCGGGCCCACCGCCTGCGGAGTAGGTTTCGGAATAAGGATTTTTCTGGGCGGATGCCGCCCGTCCAGAACATCTTAGACTTTAATCGGGGCGCAAACGTCGATTGACTCTTGTTCGATAGAGCTTCTCAGTGAACCCGCCATCTTCAATGTACGATTGTTCGAGTTGACGCAGCAATTTGTCAAGAAGATAGTTGGCTTGGTGAATCACACAGATCATTGTATTGGCGGCAGTCTCTACTGATTTTTCTTCCAGATAAGTCTTATAGGTCATATAAGACTTATCTTTTCTATATGCCAGCTTCCGGATGAAGACTGCCCGCTCGTGGTCTTTTGACCAAAGCTCCAAGCTATTCTGCCGCAGAAAATCCTCATAATCCACAAGGAGCTCTTCCAAGCTGGCTCTTGCGACTCCGATCAGTTTGAGTTCAGTTTTCTTGGAGGTTCCAGAGGCCATAGAGCCTTCTGCAATGTTCTGCTTGCCACTGCGCGCGGCCTGAACCATCTGATCTCTTGTACGTGACTTCCTGTCAATGCAACGATCAGCAAAGACAACTGTCGCATCATGGATGATGACTGCAAGTTTGTAGGCTTCCAAGTCGCGATATCCGCCGTGCGGAGGTATCAGGCTATCGTCATTCATGCCGCATCTTGGCACAAAAATACGTTCTATACGACCTATAAGTCGTATAGAACGTATTTTCGCCTTTCGACTTCCTTTTTAGAAGTCCATGTCGCCCATGCCGCCGCCAGGCATGGCGGGCATGGCCTTGTTTTCTTCCTTATTCTCGACCACCCGCCCTTCGGTCG
>JAEYWW010000021.1 GCA_023428805.1 Armatimonadota bacterium
GGCCGGCCTGCCCGCTGTTGCCGAAGAGGTTGACACGCGCCAAGTGGCGGCAAATTTCAATGCCCACCCCGCGCTCGCAGACTTGCTTCAAGAAGGAGCGGTCGCCGTTCCGGCCAATCTAGGGTTCGAGGAAGGGTGGCAGTCGGGTGAATCGGCTCAGTTCCTTCGGGATCAGAAGCCGTTGATGGACCAAGTCGCGCAGGCAGTCGCAAAGCCAGGCTACCGAGTCGAACGCGACTACGATCATGGGATTTGGATAGGGTATCCCGAGTACGCCCGATACAAGAGTTGGGCAAAAATCCTGTCGACCGACGCCACTCATCTCGCCCGGAAGGGCGACCATCGGGGCGCGATTGAGAGGCTTAAGACATCGCGGCGTCTGGCTGCTCTGATCCATCAAGACCCCTCGCTCATCTCGCTGCTTGTGGCCATCGCAATCGACAAAATCACTCTTCGCGGGGCTGGAATCGTCGCATCAGAAATGGCCGATGACTCCGCCGGGCTCACCAGCCTCAAGAAGATGCTGAGCGAGACCGAATGGAACCCCGACCTCGCACACACCTTCGGCGGCGAAGCGTATTCAACGCTCGCCACACTCCGCAATTCATCGGTCTCCGACCTTCGCCACCTCACCAGCCCCGAATCCACCGCTCGCTACAAGCCCTCCACCTTCGTCCGCGAAGGCCTGCCAAACGGACCGATGGAAAGGGCCGCTTCGGCTGAACTGATGCGGTTCTGGAACGAGTTCTATCCCCGCATCGCCTCCGGGGAGCGCGGCCGCAAGCTGGGGCAGGACATGGACCGGCGGTCAGACGAATTCAGCAGGAGTAGCTCCTGGCCGAAGAAGATCGCCGCAATCCTGATCTCCGCTTATGGGATCAGCTTCAACGCCCTCGACACCCTCTCCTCCGACCGAGGCGCGACCGATGCGTTTCTCGCCGTCCTGCTCCACCGAGATCGGACCGGAGCATGGCCCGCGACTCTCACGGCGGCGGGAATCGCTCCCGAAAGCGGCAAAGATTGGATCACCGGCGCCCCTTTGGGCTACCGCGTCGAAGGCGGCGGTTTCCGCATCTGGCACGTCGGCCCGAACCTCGTGGACGACGGCGGGATCACCCCCGCAGAATCAGAAGCCCCCCCAGAATCCCGCAAGTACGACTCCGTAACGCTCCATCCCTGGCCTAAAGCGTGGAGAGTGGCACCCACAGGCTGACATGAAGCGCATTGTCGACCCGCTTGCCATCGCGCTCGGAATCATCGCCTGCCTTCTCATGTCTGCCTATTTCGCCGCATGGGGATTGAGCGGGTTTGCGCGGGCGAGCGGAGATGCGGAGGCTCAGTTTGCGAAGTGGAAGACGAATGGTTTGCCTGTGACAAGCGACGAACTTTTCCTGCTGCCGGCACCCAAACCGGAGGAAAATGCGGCGGTCCAACTCAACGCCCTCTTCAAGCAAGGGCCACAGCCATTCGAGTTCGAATCAAATACTGGGATAGCCGGTGTTGGGTGGACGACCGGAGCGAACGTGAGAAGCTTGAAGAAGTTTGCCACTCTCTTGGAAGATGCCAAACCTATCATCAATCTGCCAAGACTCCGATTGGACAAAAACTGGAAGACTCATCCAGACAACATTCTCTTTCCTGAATATTCGCAATGGAAGAAACTCACCCGCCTTTACTGTCTTCAAGCAGAGCTCAAAGCAAGCCAAGGAGACTTTGATGGCGCCATCGAGAACCTCTTCATCACGAAGCGACTCGCCATGCTCGTCAGGCAGGAGCCTCTCTATATTCAGCATCTGGTTGGCGATTGGATTGAGAACGTTGCGAGTGACACCGCACTACTGATCGCTCAGAAATATCTTGACAACCCAGAACGTTTGGAGGAGCTTGTCCTGGTCCTCGACTCAAACCCGAGCCCGTCAAACTGGACGCAAATTTTCCGCTTTGAAGCCTTCTATGGCCTGCAAGTTTTGCGCAATGGCAGTTCTGCAGATGCACTCGATCAGCTCGGATATGACTCAGATCTAAGGAAGTTTCTCCGCGACAAGCCGCCAAAGCACTTGGTGGACGACGGACTGCCCGCCTCGAAGATAGCACGGGCGGTGGCAGCCGAGCACATGCGCTTTTGGAACCAATACTATCCTCGCGTCAAGTCTGGGGAAGACATTGTTGCACTGGGAACTGCCATGAACACGCACCCCCATCGCACATACGTCGAACGAGCCGCGAGCGACTACCTCGCCACATTTCCCGAGGCTCGAAATCAACGCGAATCGAGTGACCGAAAGGTCATCAATGCGTATTTTCGAGTGCTGATTTTCAAGAGTAGAACAAAGAAGTGGCCGGGGAGTTTGGCTGAGGCAGGGGTCAAGTCGCCTCAATCAATAGACCTTGTGACGGGCAAAAACTTGGGCTACCAGCTCACATCCAAAGGCTTCAAGGTTTGGTCGTCAGGACGCAACCTCATTGACGACGGAGGGATTTCAAATGCGACCGCAAGAAAGACCCGATCCGCCAACTGGGATTTCGTCTTGTCCTATCCCCCGGAATGATCACGGGCATACTTCGGATCAGAAATGTCCGCCTATATCATCCGTCGCTTTGCGGAAACTGACTCGGTTGAGGAGCTCACCCGGGTCGTCAACTCTGCCTACAAGCAGCTCGCCGACATGGGTTTGCGGTTTGTGGGGACGCACCAGGATGCGAAAGAGACGGCGTTGCGGATTCAAGGCAATACCTGCCTGGTTGCAGTTCAAGACGGCCGTCTCATCGGAACAATCTGCATCGCCGATGGCGACTGGCCGAGCGATCCCGATTGGTACAAGCGACCGGGCACGCGCCTGATTTCCCAGTTCGCAGTGATTCCTGAACTCAAAGGCACCGGAGTCGGACGCGCCCTTCTCGATGCCGCCGAGAGATTCGCCTTCGAGGATGGAGCCGATGAAGCCGCCCTCGACACCGCCGAAGGCGCAGTCCACCTGATCGCTCTCTATCACAAGCGCGGCTATCGATTTATTCAGCACGTGGATTGGCGACCGACCACCAACTACCGCAGCGTGCTCCTCAGCAAGCGGCTTCGTCCGACGCTGACCACCGAAAGGCTGATTCTGAGGGACATCCGTCAGGATGAAGTCGACCAGATCGCCCCTTTCTGGGCCAGCCCCGAATTCATGGC
>JAEYWW010000219.1 GCA_023428805.1 Armatimonadota bacterium
CCCTGGAAGAGAGTCAGCTCATTGTCGGTCAGCTCGAGTCGGGCCAGTTGGGCGACGTGCTTCACTTCGTCCAGGGAAATCGCCATCAGCGCGATTATAGCCCGGCCCATAATGAACCTAAATGGCAGTTCCGGGACGGCAGCGGTACGGAGCGGTGACGGGAATCATCTTGTTCCTCGCCGCGATCAACGCTGTCGCGCTCTATGCCCGGAAGCTGATCCCGCCTCCACCCCCCAATCCAGCGGTGGTTGATCGCGGAGACTTTCTGGCCACTGCCGCGCTCCAGCCCGTGAAATGGAAGCCGGCCAGCGCGGAGAATCTGGCGGAGGCGCAAAGGTTGGGAAAGCCAGTTCTGCTGGTTGTCGGTTCAAGGGCGAGCGAACTGGCGCGGGCTTTTGACGAACGTGTCTTCGGCGATCAGGAGGTTGCGGAACGCGTCAACCGCGAGTTCGTGCCTCTGAGAGTGGATATCTTCGAGAGCCCGGAGTGGCGCGGCTTCTTCCTTCCGCTGACCAAGGCAAGAGGTTCGCTCGACCCCGATTTCGACATCGTCGTGCTTGATACAAATGGCCGGCTCGTCAGCCATGCCCTGATCAAGGCCTCGACCGCGAAGCCGGATGAGGCGTCCTTCAATGATTTCCTTGGTCAATCCCTGGCCGATTGGCACGACGAAAGGCAGGCACTGGAACGGCAGCAGAACCAGGAGCAGAACATCGTAGTCAATCACCCGCTTTCCGAATGGCCGACCGCGCAGAGAACGATCCCCGAAGTCGAGAATCTTGAGCTGCAGCCATGGGACATCCGGCTTTTGATGGTGCGCGGCGACAAGGCCGCCGCGCAGGCGCAAGTCAACATTGTCCTGTCCGGGCCCTCCTACGATTGGCAGAGCTGGGGGTTCTTCACCCGCGCCCTCAACCCCGACTGGTCGCAAGTTGGGCCAACCAAAGATGCGATGAGAACTCATGACATGGGTGTCGTGCTGGCGCGGCTGGGTTTCGCGACGAAGCGCACCGATCTCCTGGCCCTTGCACGGGAGTGTCTGGAGCGCGAAGGATTTCAGCGCACAGGAATGGCGGAACTTCACGCGCCAACCGCAGACGGACGTGTGACTGATCTCAGCATCCCGGCGAGCGCTCTGCGCGAAAAGCTGGGGGCGACCAAGGTGACCGAGGCCTTTGAACTTTGGTCTCTTGACCCGAGCCGCAACCCGCAGATGCTTCCCTTTCCGCGGGACCTGATTGAGTGGCAGCGGGCGCGGACTCTCTTCGACCAGCGGATGGGCGTGATTCGACAGAGCCAGTCCGCACGCCCGTCGGTGCTGTTCGCA
Source organism: Armatimonadota bacterium (assembly GCA_023428805.1). Lineage (GTDB taxonomy): Bacteria > Armatimonadota > Fimbriimonadia > Fimbriimonadales > Fimbriimonadaceae > JAEYWW01. The sequence continues at coordinate 1,328 of JAEYWW010000219.1, forward strand.
GAGGCCGCCTGGTTTGAGGGATACGCCGCCGCGCGAGCGTTGGAGGGAGCAGTGCTCCTTCGGGATGACGATCTTTTGAAGCGCGGACAGGCGATCTTCAGCCGCACACGTCGCTACAGGTCAGGAGATTCGGGCCTGATCCGCATCGGCGCGCAGTTTGGTTCGGGAACGCTGGCGGATTATCTGGGCTTTGCGGAGGCCGCCTGGTGGATGTGGGTCGCCACCGGAGACGAGGCGCATCTGCACGAAGGCATCGCCGTGATGCGCCAGATGCAGAACCTCTTCCTCGATTCCTCCGGCACGCTTTCTCCGGTGCTGAATGCGGGGCCGATTGTGGGGGAACTGAGGCCGAATCTCCCGCTTTGGCGGGACGCCGAACGCGCATCTGACCCGGCGCGTGCCGCAATCCTGCTGGAGAGCTATGGCATTGCCCTGGGAGATCAGCAGCTTCGCACGGCTTCCCGGAATGTGCTGAACGCTTACGGCGCGGTGGCAAACCGGCTCTCAGATCACCACGGCGCGCTCATGACAGCGGGGCAATGGCTGGATGGACGCGCGATCTTTGTGGTTTCGGGTCCAGACTCCAAGCGCCTTTGGCGGGCTTGGACTTTGTCTCGTCCTGGTTCGCTCGTCGTGGTCGGGAGCAGCGAAAAATTCAAGCGTGGAGTTTGGAAGCTGCAGGCGGGAATTTTGACCAAGGTCCCCGATGATCCCATGCAGCCCGTGAGCCCTCCCCCCGCCGAGCTTCCGAGTGAGTCATAATCGTGTGGCCTCAAACGGAGAGGTCGCATAGTGGTCTAGTGCGCCGCACTCGAAATGCGGTGAGTCGCAAGGCTCCGTGGGTTCGAATCACACCCTCTCCGCCACCTTCCTGCCTCCCATGAAACCAACAAACGATCAGGTCCGAGAGGCTTTGCGGACGCATGGAATCCATGCCGATGAAGTGCTTTTTCTTGATGAAGGGGTGACGAACTGGGTTTTTCGGGCGGGGGATGTGGTTGTTCGCTCATCGAAGGAGGCGGAGTTCGAGGAGCTTCACGAGATCGAGGCCTTGGCGGCTCCCTATGCCAGGCGATGCGGGGTGGACACACCGGAGTTCTTGGGTGTCGACTTCTCGCGGAAGCACATTCCGACCGTCTTTTCGATCTACCGATTCGCCGACGGTTTCGTTCTTGGTGAGCAGGATTTCGATGTGCCGCGCTTTGCCGGCATCATCCGCGAACTGGGAGAGCAGGCCGCGCTGCTCCATGCAGGCGAGGTTTATCCCGACCTGGGGGAGGCGTGGTTTCCAGACTTGGACGACACTTTTCATATGCTGCGCGAGCGGGAACGCCTGCCGGAAGTGGAGATCGATGCGATTGAATCCTGGCGGGATCGCCTGACGATCATCGCGTCCGAATACCAGCCCTGCCTGGTTCACAACGACCTGCACCCCTGGAATGTGATGGTGGATCGCGACCGGGCGATCATCCTGGATTGGGCGAACGCGGCAGTGGGCGACCCGGCCCTTGACTTTGCCGGAATGCCGTTGCGGGTGGTTCCGTTGATGCTTCAGGGATATCAGGCGGCGGGCGGAGATGTACCTCTATTTTTCGAGGCCGCGATTCTGCATCGCTGGATGGGAAGGGCGCTTGAAGAATTGGACGCCACCTGGCCAGTCAAACCCTGGAACCGCTGGCCCGCAGGCGGGCTCGCGGATGTCTGGTTGACGCTGCAGAGCTTCGGCCAGCCCTGGGCTGGCCTTGCTCCGGACTAGCCGTGCGTTCCGGCGGCGACTGAGCGCATACTCCCTTTGGAGTGCGCGACCGCGTGCGTAGCGCTTTCCCGGTGGTGCGCCTCTCCAGAGGTGCAGCCCTCAATCCGTGCTGAAGCCCGCACCACAAGAACTGTGGCATGGGCGTCCCGCCCATGAGTCTCCCGGGCATC
>JAEYWW010000263.1 GCA_023428805.1 Armatimonadota bacterium
GTGTGACCGGGGTCAGGGTCATGTGGGGATCAGAACGTCATTTGGGGTGGAAGAGGCAATTCGACTCGGGCGACATTATCTCCCCACGGCTCAAAGTCGGCAGCCCGATCGTGGATGGACCGAAGCCGGTTTGGACCGGAACCCGTGCCGTCAATTCAGAAGAACAGGGTCGGCAGGCGGTGAGCGATTACAAGGCGGCGGGTTACGATTTCATCAAGGTCTACAGTTTGCTTTCGCGCGATGCCTACTTCGGGATTGCTGACGAGGCAAAAAAGCAGAAGATTCCCCTTGAGGGGCACATCCCCTATACGATCAGCCAGGATGAGGCGATGGCTGCGGGGCAGAAGAGCACCGAGCATTTGATGGGGATCATCAACGGCTGCTCCACGGGAGATGAGGCGTATCGCAAAGCTCTGGGCGAAGCCGCTCCCGAAGGGTTTGCCAGCGTCAACGCCGCTGTGAGCAAGCACTTCGCAGAGATGGCCAAAGGCTACAGCGTCGAGAAACGCGACAAGCTGATGCGGGACTTCGCAAAGTCAGCCATGTGGCATTGCCCGACACTGGTCGTGCTGCAGAAGACCGCCTACATGGATGAGCTTGGCAAGTTCGACGACCCTAGGATGAAATATATGTCGCCGCTGGCCACGCGGACTTGGAATCCCTCCAACGACTTTCGATTCAAGAACCGCACTTCCCAGCAGTGGGAGGACGCGAAGACTTCGTATCGCAGCAACCTGGGCATTGCCGCGTTGCTGCACAAGAGCAAAGTTCGGATGCTTGCGGGCACGGACTGCTTCAATCCGTATGTCTACCCAGGGTTCAGCATCCACGAAGAGTTGGCCTTGTTTGTGGGAATCGGGATGACGCCGGGAGAAGCTCTGGCGACGGCCACTTTGAACCCGGCGCAATATTATGGTGATGACTCGGGAGTAGTTGAGGTGGGGATGAGGTCAGATTTGGTGATGCTGGATGCTGACCCTTTGGTTGACATCAAAAACACCGCGAAGGTATCCGCTGTTTTTCAGCGCGGCTCCTACTATGATCGCGCGAAGCTGGACCTTCTGTTGAAGGAAGCGGAAAGTGAGCCTGCAAATGAAGAGTTTCGTGCCTGCCTTTGCATTCATTGAGTCAGCAAAGGCTTCAAAAACTGTCCGGTCCAGCTCTTCTTGTGCTTCGCTACCTCTTCAGGAGTTCCTTGAACCACGACCTGACCTCCACCATCGCCGCCTTCCGGTCCCAAATCAATCACCCAATCGGCAGTTTTGATGACATCAAGGTTGTGCTCGATGACCAGGATTGTGTTGCCTTGTTCCACCAGACGGTGGAGAACAGTGAGCAGGCGGCGGACATCCTCAAAGTGAAGCCCGGTGGTGGGTTCATCCAGAATGTAGAGGGTTGAGCCTGTAGAGCGCTTGCTCAACTCCGAAGCGAGCTTGACGCGCTGGGCTTCACCTCCGGAGAGCGTGGTCGCGGGCTGTCCCATACGGATGTAGCCAAGACCGACTTCCAAGAGAGTCACGAGCTTTCGGTGAATCTTCGGAATGGGCTGGAAGAATTCCACGGCTTCCTCGATGGTCATTTCGAGCACGTCGGAGATCGATTTGCCCTTGTATTTGACCTCAAGCGTCTCTCGATTGTAGCGTTTGCCCTTGCAGACTTCGCAGGGAACATAAACATCCGGGAGGAAGTGCATTTCGATCTTGATGATGCCGTCGCCGCGGCAAGTCTCGCACCGCCCGCCCTTCACGTTGAAGCTGAACCGCCCATTTTTGTACCCGCGCATCTTCGCGTCTGGGGTGAGGGCGAAAAGCTCGCGGATCATGTCGAATGTGCCCGTATAAGTGGCCGGGTTGGAGCGGGGAGTGCGTCCGATGGGCGACTGGTCGATGTCGATCACCTTGTCGATCTGATCGGTGCCTTCGATGCTGTCATGCGGCTCCCATGCGCCGCGCGTTCCGTAGACCTCGAACATCAGGCGCGGATAGAGGGTGTCCTGGATGAGAGTGGATTTGCCGCTGCCGCTGACGCCTGTGACCGCGACGAAGAGCCCGAGAGGAACCCGGAGATCAACCCCTTGCAGGTTGTGCCCCGTCGCGTTCCGAAGAACAATCCACCCGTCGCTCATACTGTACGATAGTCTACGTCTTTTTGCCTCAGAATTGCCCGTTATCCCGGGAATTACCGCGACAGATTCTTCAAAGTCTCGAGAATCTGAGCCTGAGGCTTGGGCACAGACCAGAATGTGGCGAACGACATCAGGCCATCCTCAATGCGCCACGCCCTCGTTCGGTCATTCTGCACAAAATAGGAAATCTGCGCGATGTCGCAGGGGAGCTTCAACCAATCGGTGGCATTGGGCGGCAAAGTGATCTCCAGCCTTTGCGTCGTGCCATGCCAGCTTGAGACACGTTCGACCGGGCCAGGGATGAGGGTTTTGCCGATTTTCAGGCAGGTTCCGCTGATGAATTCTCGCTCGGGATCTTCCTGAATGGCGACGGTGAAGACTTCGGACACGGGAACCGAACGCAAGGCCCAGTCCACCAAAAGGTTGTCCAAATCCTCCCGGCTCCAGAGCGGGGGAGATTGAAGGCATGAAATCAGGCTCTCCCATCGCATGACGCAGGGGAAATCGAGGGTGTTGGTGATTCGTCCCGTCTTTTCCAGCAATGCGGCAGGGCTCGTTCCGATCACCTTTCGGTTGAGAACTCGCTTGTCCTTCAGCAGGGAAACTTGGACATCAGGAAAGAGCGTCGCGCTTTCGAGCCAGACCAATCCTTCGGGCAGTTCATCCATCAATGGCAGGTCGGTCCAGGGGATCACATTAAACTCAGGAGGAGCAAATCGGAGCGAATTGGGGTGGGCGAGGATCGTCAGCATGCCAGCTCCTTGAGTTCAACCATGAGCGGATCAAGGTCAATGGGCGGACCCGTCGCAACCTGGGCGCTCATCGCATCGAAGGCCGCCATATAGAGGTGGTCCTTCTGCACCCTGCCCGCAGTCACCTGCCCGCGAGTGAGGAATGCCGGATTGTCGTTGATCTCCCAGGTTTGGATTCTCTTGCCTGTGAACCCGAAATCAATCCTTCCGTACTCGATCCCGGCCAAATCAAAAAGAGGGCGAACCAGTTCGGCGTGGGGGTTTTCCAGGTGGTAATCGTCGGACTCTCGCCGTGCCTGCTCGAAGCCGTCTGTCGGAGACTTGACCACCCAATCTTCCGACAAAAAGCAGTGTTGCGCGATCATCGATTCGCCGATTCGCCAGACGCTGTACTTGCGGTAATAACCATCTGGTGAACGAGTGTCCTGAAACTCTTCGATCAGCACGTTGCGGGGTGCGGTCCCGAAGATCAGCACTCTTTGAATTTCCCGGTCCAGTTCCTCATGCGTATGGCAGAGCTTGGTGAGCGGGCCGTGATGGTCGTTTTCGACACGGACAAACGCGGGAAACTGAATCTCGCTCCGATCATCCTCCAAGCGATACACGTTGAAGAGGTTGTCGCCCTCGTTGAAGAGCTTCTTAAGGAGTCCCACTCGCCCCAACTGCCGCTCGGGGTTGTTCCAGGT
>JAEYWW010000287.1 GCA_023428805.1 Armatimonadota bacterium
GTAAGGGGCGACGACGAGGTGCTGGCGAAACGGGCACAGAAGCAGCTTGAGAGGCTCGTCAAAGCCGGACTTTACGACTTTGGGCCGCACATGGTCTGGCAGAAGGGGATGGAAATGGGCGTCGAAACTCCCGCCCTTGCCGCGCTCGACATCGCTCTTTGGGACCTGCTGGCCAAGCGCGCTGGAATGCCGCTGCATCGGCTGCTCGGCTTGGAGAAGCCGACCGTCGCCACCAGTGTCACCATCGGCATCAACCCTGTGGAGGTGATCAAGGAACGGGTGCCGGAAATCCTGAGGCGCACCAGAGGCAGAGCCCTGAAGATCAAGCTCGGGAATCCCGAGGGCATTGATGCGGATAAAGCCAGCTTTGAGGCGGCACGCGAAGCCGCAGATCACTTCCACGTCAAGCTGCGGGTCGACGCCAACGGGGGCTGGAGTCCAAAAGACGCCATCTCCATGATCTCCTGGCTGGCCGAGCGGGGATGTGAGTACGTCGAACAGCCTCTGGCCGCCGGTCAAGAAGACGATCTCCCCGCCGTCTTTGCAGCCCGCAAACTGCCCATCTTTCTGGACGAGTCGATCCGGCTCAGCAGCGATGTTCCGAAAGTTGCGGATCGATGCGACGGTGTGAACCTCAAGCTGATGAAGACCGGCGGCATCACCGAAGCCGTGAGGCTTGTCTCCACAGCACGCGCCCTTGGCCTGAAAACGATGATCGGCTGCATGGGTGAATCCAGCGTCGCCATCGCTGCCGGGTCAGCCATTGGAGCCTTGTTCGACCACATCGACCTCGACAGCCATCTCAACCTCCACCCCGACCCTGCGGAAGGACTCAAAAGCGTGGCGGGAGTTGTGATCCCCTCCGACAGCCCGGGACATGGCGCGGTGGTGGTCGAATGAAGCTCACCGCCGACCACCGCCTGGCTCTCTTCATGGAGGGCGCATTTGCCGACAACACCGGCAAGATGGGGCTTGGGATTCTTCGGTACTCCTCCCACCAGGTTGTCTGCATGATCGACACCCTGAACGCCGGAGGGGATTCGGTCGCGCTGACAAGAATCGACCGCCCGACTCCAATTGTGGCGAGCCTCAAGGAGGCGAAGGCCCTGGGCGCGAATGTGCTGGTTCTCGGCATTGCGCCTCCCGGGGGACAGATTCCGGGAGCGTGGAAGCCCTGGCTAGATGAAGCAGTCGCGATGGGATTCAGCCTGGTCAATGGGCTCCACGAACCGCTTGAACCGAAGTATCCCGCGCTGCAACTGGGACAGTGGATTTGGGATGTGAGGCGCGAACCGCAGGGACTGCAGCCGGGAACAGGAGCGGCGAGGAATCTGACAAACAAGCGTCTGCTGATGATCGGAACCGATATGAGCGTCGGCAAAATGACCGCCGGGCTGGAGATCGTCAAATCCGCGAAGCAGGCAGGAATCGACGCGCGGTTTGTGGCGACGGGACAAATCGGAATCACGATCAGCGGAAGCGGCATTCCCCTGGACGCGGTTCGGCTCGACTTTGCGGCCGGCGCCATCGAAAAGGAAGTTCTGGCGGCGGCGGAAGCAGAGTTGGTGGTCGTCGAAGGTCAAGGTTCACTGATTCATCCGGGAAGTTCGGCGACGCTCCCCTTGATTCGCGGCTGCTGCCCCACCCACTTTGTCCTCTGTCATCGCGCTGCGATGGAGGTGATTCCCCGCAATCCGTGGGTCGTTGTGCCGCCGCTTCTTGACCTGATCAAGCTCTACCAAGATATCGCCGAGGCCGGCGGTGTCTTTCAGCGTCCGGTCATTTCCGGAATCGCGCTGAATACGGGACAATTGGATGAGGAGCAAGCCAGGGACGCCTGTTCGGACCTCGAACAGTCCCTGAATCTTCCCGTGGTCGATGTTGTTCGTGATGGGGCCATGCGATTGATCTCTGGTTTGGGACCTGCATCATAGTTATTGCAATATATCTGCAATAATAATATTCATGAAGACCGCATTGGCGACTGCAGGAACAATCGGCTCCGCGCTTTTGGCGCATGTGCCCTGCTGTGGCTTGCCCATCGCGGTTGCGGCAGGCAGCGCCGGAGGCGGCGCGAGTTTTCTCACCATCCTTGCGCCATATCGGCCTTGGCTGCTCGGCTTCTCCATTGTGATGGCCCTGTTTTCGCTGTGGCTCGCGTTCCGTCCACATCGAGGCTGTGCTCATAGTGAATGCCATCACAACGAAATGCGGCAGAGACGCTTGCGGCAGGGCGTGGCCATCGCCTCCTGCCTGGTGGCGGTGGGAGGGCTTTTTCTCCCGGCGGCCCACTCTCATCAGGGCCACAGCCATGAGTCTGATATCGTCCTGAACCACTGAGTCCGACCCGCCAAAATAGATTCGGTGGACGGAGCCAGGATCGGAGTTGATGAGAGCGGAAAGGGAGACTACTTCGGCCCCCTGGTCATCGCCGCCTGTTTTGTCGCCCCCTGGCATGAGGCCGAATTGGAGGGAGTCAAAGACTCCAAGAAGCTGACCGACGCCCTCGCCCTCAAGCTGGCGGGCAAAATCAAGGCCACCTGCCCTCACGCCGTCATCGCCATCGGCCCAACCAAATACAACGAGTTGTACGCCAAGATCGGCAACTTGAACCGCCTTCTGGAATGGGGCCATGCGCGGGCGATCGAGAATGTTCTGGAAAAGCAGGAATGCGACCTCGTCATCAGCGACCAATTCGCATATCCTGCGGGGCTCCGGCGGGCGTTGATCGCAAAAGGCAAACCTGTGACGCTGGAGAGCAGAGTGCGGGCGGAAGCTGATTTGGCCGTTGCCGCCGCCTCGATCCTCGCCCGCGCCGAATTCCTCAATCGACTCAAGGCCCTCGGCACGCAGTTCGGCATGACCCTCCCCAAGGGCGCGGGACCGCCAGTGCTGGATGCGGGCCGCAAGTTTGTGGCGGAAGTCGGGCGCGAAAGGCTGGGCGAGGTCGCAAAGCTCCACTTCAAGACAACTTCGAACTTCTGAACTGCCTTGGAATCGCAGAACCCGGCTATTGGTCGAGTCCTATACTGTTTTTTTAAGAAAAAGTCGCTTCACCGGGCACGTTTTGAACTCAATCGGAGTATCTTTGCTCTGGAACTAGAGTTTCCATTCCAGGGAGATTTGAGCAAACATGCTGATTTGGATGGCTATGGCCGCGGCAACCGCCAACGGTCCGGCACCTGCCGTTGAAAAACAACCCCTCATCGCTCTTCATCAGGATCCTGCCAAGGCAGAGGACAAGAAGGAAGACGACGCCTACACCAAGCTGATCGCGGGCTTCACCACCGAGAAAGGCCCCTTCACTGTTCACACCAAGGACGAAACCGTCTACTTCGAGCTTTCAGATGATGTCTTTGGCAAGGACTTCCTTTGGATGGCCGAGATGAAGGAGACGCCGGAAGGCCAGCTCTACAACGGCACGTCCCTCGGCTCCTATGTCATCCGCTTCGAGAAGCGCGGCGACCGTGTGCTGATGCGCCAGATGTCGTTCACGAACAAGGCGACTTCTGGCGAGGAGATCAAAAAGGCGGTCGAGCAGAGCAATGTCAACCCGATCCTCTATGCTTTTGAGTCCAAAGGCAAGGGCAAAGATGGCGCGACCGTCATAGACGTTTCGAGGCTCTTCAAGGGCGATCAGGAGTTTCCGGTCGGTCAGGCGGTCGGCAACGGCGGCATGGACGCCAGCCGATCTTTCCTGGATCACGTGCATGTCTTCCCAGAGAATGTCAACGTTCAGGTGACGGTCACATACCGCGCGGGACGACAGACCATTGTCAACCCGTTCTTCACCCTGATTGGCGGACCGAGCGCGGGCACGGGTGTGGTCACGCACAGCATGGTCAAGCTGCCGGAAAAACCGATGATGGGCAGGCTCTTCGACTCGCGCGTGGGCTACTTCAGCAACGGTTATGTGGACTATGGACTGGACGGCTACCAGGGCTCGAAATCCTATCAGTACATCAATCGCTATCGTCTCGAGAAGAAGGATCCGAAGGCCGAGCTGAGCGAGCCAGTCAAGCCGATCGTGTACTACATCAGCCGCGAAGTCCCCGCCAAGTGGCGCAAGTACTGCATCGACGCTGTCGAGCAGTGGAACGAGGCGTTTGAAGCCGCCGGATTCAAGAATGCGATCCGAGCCGAGCTCGCTCCAGATGATCCGAAGTGGTCGCCGGAAGACGCCCGCTACAGCGTGATCCGCTGGGCTCCGCGCCCGATCGCCAATGCGATGGGGCCGAGCATCACCGACCCGCGCAGCGGCGAGA
>JAEYWW010000382.1 GCA_023428805.1 Armatimonadota bacterium
ATGAGGAATCCTTCGCCCCGTTTCCCAAGAAGAACCGACGCGACGCCCTTCTGGTTGAAGCCCTGAAGTCGCGCGGAGTGCCCGAGAAGCAGATCATCTATCTCCAGGACCGCCAGGCGACCGCCAAGAACATCACCTATGCCGTCGATCAGGCCACTTCAAAGGTGGGCGGCGGCGGGCATCTGATCTTCTACTACGCGGGCCACGGGTACATGAGCGAGGGAGAGTTCTGCTTCGCCGCCTATGACGAAGGCGAACGCGGGGTCAAGACTTCCGCCCCCAAGCTGATCGAGGCGATCAACCGGCGGTTCTCCGGCAATTCGGTCTGGCTGTTGGCCGACTGCTGCTATTCCGGCCAGCTTTCGCGGATCGTCAAGAAGCTGCCCCAGCTTCCTGCGACCGTGACCGCATCGGCGAGCCCAACCATCGAGTCGACCGGCAACTGGACCTTCTCGGATGTGGTCGTGGATGGCCTGAACGGCATGGCTTACGTCGATCTCAACCGCAACGGCAAGATCACCCTCGCCGAGATCACCGACACAATCTTCCAGGACATGAAATTTGCCGAGAAGCAGAAGACCGAAAACCACTTCACTGCGGCATTCGGCGGCAACTCAACTTTGGTTGAAGCAAAGAAAGCCTCCGGCAAGCGCGTCGGGCAGCGTGTGGTTGTCAAGTGGGAGGGCCAGGACTACAAAGCCCGGATCATCGAAGAGAAAGACGGCAAGTTCCTCGTCCGCTGGTTCGGCTACGACGCCGACGAAGAATCCTGGGTTGCGCCCGAAGAGATTGTGCGAGTCTGGAAGTAAATGCTCGCCCTGCTGTTCGGACTGGTGGAGGATTTGGACGAACGCGTTGATTTGCTGGAGAAGGCTCGGCTGGGAGTGCTGGAGGCGGTTGCCCAGGCCGAAGCCGATCCGATGCGTCCGGGCTATCACTTCCGCCCTGCCGCGCGGTGGATGAACGATCCGAACGGGCCGATCTTCCACAACGGCTGGCACCATATGTTCTACCAGCACAACCCCTACGGCAATGGCTGGGGGCACATGCATTGGGGCCATGCGCGGAGCCGTGATCTGGTCAACTGGGAGCACCTGCCCATCGCGATCTGGCCGACAAAATCACAGCAGGAAGACCACATCTACTCCGGCTCCACCTTCATCCTCAACTCGGGCAAGCCCGGGATTTTCTACACCAGCATCAGCGACAGCCGCCCGCCCGAACAGTGGATCGCCAACCCGGTGGACAACGATCTGATCGAGTGGGCGAAGCCGGCCGCCAATCCCATCGTCTCCACTCAAACCCACGCCCCGACGGTCATCGACGAGTGGCGTGATCCGTTCCTGGTGAATCTGCGCGGGAGCACCTATATGTTCTGCGGCGGGCGGCACCAGGGCAAGGGAGCCGTTTCCGCCTACCGAGCCAAGAATGAGGCCCTGACGGAATGGGAGTTTGTGGATGTTGTGTTCCACCATCCGAACATCGACCTCATCGAGTGCCCGAATCTCGTCCAAATCGGCAAAAGATGGGTTCTCTTCACTTCTGAAGCCGGGAGGATTGAAGCCTTTGTCGGCCATCTGGATTCCCGAACCCTCAAGTTCACGGCCGATCACAGCCAAATCGTCGCCGATGGCTCCTATGCAAGCCAGTGGATGAAGGATGGGCAAGGACGGAACATCTTCTTCTCCTGGATCAACACCGAGCATTCCAATCGCGGACACGGCTTTGGCTGGAACGGCGTTCTCAGCCTTCCAACAGAGATCACACTCAACTCGCAGAATGAAGTGATCCACCAGCCACTGCCGGAATTCGAGCAGCTTCGCGGCTCCAAGACCGAGCTTAAAGACTTGGCGGTCGTGGGAGAGCTTGATCTTTCCTCAAAAATTTCGGGAGACATGCTTGAGCTGCAATTGGAGATTGAAGCCGGCAACGCACAATCGGTCGAAATCCAACTCCGCAAAACCGCCGACCGTCATCACTCCCTGACCTGGGATGTGCAGAACAGTGTGATCAAGTCAACGGGCAGACCCGACGCCAAGATCAAGCCAGGCAAAACGCTCAAACTTCGTCTCTTCCTCGACCGCATGGTTCTCAACGTCTTCGCCCAGGATGGCGAGCTCTTCCAAAGCATGGCGATCGATCGCCAGTTGACGGGAGTCGGATTTGGCATGGCGACGCAGGGCGGCGAGGCAAAAGTAAAAGTTCTCCGAGTCTGGAAGATGAAGCCCGCCACGTTCATCGGCAAGAAATGACTATCGGTTCTCCCCTTTCTTGTGCCCAAAGTTTGCAATCATAGAAGCAGCAAGGCGCAGCACGCTATAGGGGACAAGGAGAAAGAACCAGCTTTCAATCTCATGAAGCAGATTGAGCCTGCCGACTGGCCCCGGCGTCATGTCACAAACCCAAGTAGGGATGAGAGCGCAAGGGAAAGAAAGAAATACGAGCATCGCCAGCGAAACGTAGTGCGACGCGCCGAGTAGTACGGCAAGAACGAAGTAGCACCCCGCCGCTATTGAGTGCTCGCCATGCTGCCCGATATAGATTGCGCTTCCCAAAATGACGAGGGCAAGGAGTCGATCGATTGCCTGCAACACGAATTCAAAGGCAGGGCGTGAGCTGCTTGCACCTTGTTCCACAGATTCGTTTACGCCAAGAACTCGCCGTTCCCCGCATTTTCTCCGTAAAAGCTGAATCCTGCCGCGATTGCGGGCTTTTTGTTCACAAGAGAACGGCACAACTCAGATCAGGCTGTCCCGGGCTTTTGCGGCAAATCTGAAGCTCTCCCTGAGCTTTTTGTGCGGCTGCGCCGATACAGACAACGGGCTAGGCTCGAATTTTCGGAGCAGCAGAGCATGTACGAGCAGTATTGGGGATTGACAGAGGCGCCGTTCGCATTGACGCCGGATCCGCGGTTTCTTTATATGAGCCGCGCGCATGAAGACGCATTGATGATGCTTCACTACGCGATCACGCGCAACAAGGGCGCGGCGATGCTCGCGGGTGAAATCGGACTCGGCAAGACCACGGTCAGCCGCAAGCTGCTGGAGACGCTTGATCCGGTCGTTTTCCGTGTTGTCCTGATCGTAAACCCGATCCTGACTCCGACCCAGATTCTCCAGGAAGTCCTGAACCAGTTGGACATCCCAACACCGTCGCGCAATCGGCAGGTTCTGGTCCAACGGCTTCATTTGGCGTTGCTCGAACTCTACGACAAAGGCCGCCGCGTCGTTTTGATGATCGACGAAGCCCATCTGATCCGAAGCAGCGAGACGTTTGAAGAACTCCGTCTTCTGCTCAACTGCCAGATGAACGACCAGTTCCTGATGAGCCTGGTGCTGCTCGGACAGAACGAACTTCTGCCCAAACTCAGAAAGGTTCCCGCGCTCGAGCAGCGCCTTGCCGTCCGCCACGCGCTCAAGCCGCTCAATGTCCACGAGACAGGCGAGCTGCTTCTTTACCGACTCAAGGTGGCCGGGTATCTGGGAGATCACACCCCATTCACCCCGGACGCGATTCACCAGATTCACAAATCTTCCGAGGGCACTCCCCGCGTCATCCTCCAGCTCGCCGACAACGCGATGCTGATCGCGATGGCGCGCAAGGAAAAGATGATCGATGGCTATCTCGCTCACGAGATTGCCTCGGAGCATATCGGGGTGGCCGCGTGAACTTGGCGGACGCAATCCGCATGGCGGCCTCGGAGGCCGTCATCACCCCAACTCACGCGCTTCGGGAAACGGTCGCGCCGCAGATTCCTGACATGCCCATCAGCGGCATGCCGGATTTCCCGCCCGCCGAGAACGTGCCGGAACCGCCCCAAGTCACCAGCGGCAACGTCGTGCGCCTCGAAATGTTCTTGAACAACGAGCAGATGACTTCGATGCTCAAGGCCCTGATGGCCGGACAGCACTCGATTCTCACTCTGCGCGAAGCCGCCGCATTTCTGCGGATCGCTCCGAGCCGACTGCTCGAGCTGGCCGAAACTGGCGAAGTCCCCGGCATTCTGCTGGATGGACGCTGGCGGTTCCCCCGCCACTCGCTGGACGAATGGATTTATCACGAAGGAATGAACAAGGAAAGTTCGGAGAAAAAAGATGTCGCTTAGTCTCTTCAAAAAGAAGGCTTACGTGGGGCTCGACATGGGCAGCTCCACGATCAATGCCGTCCAAGTCGAACGCGCCGGCGATGTCTGGAAGGTCACTCGCTGGGCCACGATTCCAACGCCGAAGGATTCCATCCGCGACGGAGTTGTGACCAACCCGGAAGCGGTCGGCGACGCCATCAAGCAGGCGTGCCGGTCATCCCGCATTTCCGCCACCAGCGCGGTCATCGCGGTTGCAGGCGGCTCGGTGATCGTCCGCGCGGTCCGCATCCCCAAGATGACCGAAGCGACTCTCCGCAAGTCCATCAAGTTTGAAGCCGGACGCTACGTTCCCTCAAGCATTGAGGACAGCTTCATCGAATTTGAAATCATCGGAGACGCTCCCGAGGGCAACATGGACGTTCTGATCGTCGCCAGCCCCCGCGAGATCGTCGAAACCCGCATGGCCGCCTGCCAGAAGGCCGGACTCGACGTCGAAGTGGTCGATATTGAGGCCTTTGCCATGTACCGCGCTCTGATCGAGGCGAGCCGTGATGAAGGACTGACCGCCGAAACGATTGCCCTGGTGGACGTGGGAGCGATGACGACCAACGTCAGCGTTGTGTCAGGCGGAGTCTTCGCCATGACACGCTCGATCCCCCAGGCAGGACACACGCTCACCGAGGCGCTCAAAAATTACTTCAAGCTCAACGACGAAGATGCCGAGCAGGGCAAGACTCAGCTCGATCTTCAGCAGCTTCTGAGCGACGATGTCGTGACGGAGAATCCGCCACTCCGCGTTCTCCAACCGCATATTGATGATTTGATCCGCGAGATTCGCAGATCACTCAATTACTACCAGTCACAGCAGACCGAAGCGGGCAAGAGCACGCCGGTCACCCGGCTCGTGATCTCAGGTGGCGGAGCCAGCCTCGCCGGCCTCGCACCCTACTTCGAAAACAAGCTCGGAATTCCCGTGAGCTGCACGGGCGTATTCGACAATCCCCGCTTTGTCCCGGTCGGCAACGAAAATGCCGGCCACGGGCTTGATCTCACGGTCGCCTCCGGCCTGGCCATGAGGGCCTTCGCCAAAGCCGCCTAACGCAAGGAAGCAACAATGCCGCTCGTTAATCTGATTCAAGAACAACGCCTCGCCGTCAAGCAGCGAGAGCAGCAGATTCGTCTGCTCCTGCTCGGCGTCTTCGGCATCGGCGTCCTGTCCTTCATGACCGCCGGGTACTTCACATTCGAAGCGATTCGCCTCAATCTTGCGGCGGACGGCCTGGTGGCGCAGAAGGAGAAGCTCAAGCCGCTCATGGACGATGTGGACTCCAAAAAGGACATGATCGCCGCTCTCAACCCGCGTGTGACCACTCTGGAGACCGCCCAGAAGAAGACCGCGCAGTGGTTCACGATTCTGAACCATCTCACCACCAACACACCGGACGGCATCTGGCTTACCGAAGTGAAGGCGGCCGCGCCCCAATCCGACAAGCCGACAGAGATGTCCATCACTGGCCTCAGCACTTCCCAGGAAGCAGTCGGCGTGTTCATCCTTCGTCTGGAAGCATGTCCTGAACTGGAGAATGTCCAGCTCAAGTACACCCAGGAGAAGATCGGACCGACCACCAAGAACACTCAATTTGAGCTCTCGGCGAACCTCGCCGGAAGCGCACCCACCGAAGCGCCCATCGAGGAGGGCGGAGCAAAGGCATGAAAGGCGGCTTGAACCCCAAGACAATCGGATTGCTCGCAATGGCGGCCCTCGTTTTGGGCGGCGGCGCGATCTATCTGCAGTACAACGCGATGAGCGGGGCCAGCGCCCGCTACAAGACACTCGAAGCTGAGGTTCCGGATGAAGCGGAACTCCGCGAAGAGCTGACTGCAACCGAAACCGAACTCGCGATGATTCAAACCAAATTGGATCATCTGGAAAAGGGCGTCCCGCCCGTGGCCTACATTCCGACCCTGCTCAAAGAGCTGGAACAGACGGGTCAGATGAGCCAGATCAAGGTGACGGGAGTCCGCCCCGCCCCTCGTCAACCCTCTCCCCCGGGAGCGCTTGAAGAGGAGGCCAAGGCCTATGAAGAGAAGGACATCGACATCGCTGGTCGCGGCAATTTCCGCGCGATCATCGCCATGCTCGATCAACTCCAGAAGTTTCCCAAGGTCGTAGCCGTCGGAACTGTGGGCATGAACCCCAAGATGGTCGGCACCAGCCCGAACTACGAGCACCTTGAAGTCACCGTTCGGTTGAAGGCGTATGTCTTCCCCGAAACCAAGCAGGAAGCTGAAGCAGTCAAGCCCGTCGCCAGCCTCGACGCGGCTCCGAAGCCTCAGGGAGGAGCCTAATGGACAAGCAGAAAAAGCAGACAATGATCGTGGGCGCACTGCTCTTGGTTCTGGTCGCCGTCGGCGCGTTCCAGTTCATGGGCGGAGGCGGATTATCTGCACCATCAGCCACCTTTGACGCCACAGAGGAACCAGCAGACGCCGCCAAGACTGCCGCAGACACAACTGAGAACTCGACCAGCGAAACCGCCACCTCTGATGCCGCTGCGGCGTTGGGAGCTGCGGGAGCGCAGCAGTTGGTTCAAAGCTCGCTGGCCGTCCGCGACCCGTTTCTTCCGACCAGTTCCGCGATGCACGCCGCTGCGGAAACCGCAAAGACCTCCGAGCAGTCGGCTCAGCCAGTCAATCAGCCTTCCCAGAATGTCGCCAGCAATGGCAGTAGGGCGGGTGGTGGCTTTGCGCCCCCCATCAATCCCTTCCCCGGCGTGATTCCGGACGGCTTGGGCCAGCTTCCCCCGGCAGGCGGCAGCAGCTCCATTGGCCTCAATCATGATGGCGCCCCCGCTGTTCCCAAAAGAGAGGGATACAAAGTGACGGGCACCATCGTCGGTAAGCAGAAGATGGTTGTATTGGAAGATCCCGATGGCAACCAGATTCTTGTCCGCGAAGGCCAGGCCGCTCCTGATGGAAAGACAAAAGTTGTCGATGTTCAGAAGGGAAAGGCTAAAGTCAAGCAGGGCAACCAGGTAAAAATACTGGGTCTTGAGGAGGATTGACATTTTGAAGTCATTGAAAGCCCTTTTTGCGGTCGGAGCCGCGATGGCTCTCGCTGGCGCGGCGATCGCCGAAACCGGGCAGTTGACCGGTCTCGACGTTCGCGACCAGGATAAAGGAGTCGAGTTTTTTGTCAAAGGCGACAGCCTTTCCAAACCGCGGGAATCCCGCGCTTGGGGAGGAACAAGCTGGCTGGCCGAGTTTGATGGCAACCTGGCGATCAAGCCGGTCGTCAACAAGGCGGTCAACAAAGCCGGGGTCAAATCGGTCAGCGTCCAGTGGTTCTCTGCCCGCCCGCCCCGTGTCCGCGTTCACCTGAAGCTGGAGAATGCCGACATCAAGCCTGTCGTCAAGCAAATCGAAGGCGGCTGGTCGATCACCGTGGGCGAAGTCGCCGCCGAGAAGGTGGAAGCAAAGCCGAAGAAATCCGACGACGAACTGGCCATGGAGAAGGCGATCAAGGACCTGAACGGTCCCCTGCCCGCCGTTCCCAAGCCCGCCGCCGAGAACAGCGCGTTCTCAAATCCTCCTGCGGCGAAGGCTCAGTCCACCGTCGATCTCGACTTTGTCAACACCGACGTCCTCCAGGTCTTGAAGGCGCTCAGCATCCAGTCAGGCATGAACATCATCGCCTCTCCCGATGTGAGCCCGTCGGACAAGCCCGTCAAGATCACCGCAAGCCTGACCCGCGTCAGCCTCGACGACGCCCTCGGTTTTGTGACAGCCATGTCCAATCTCCGCTATGCGAAGATCGGCAACACGTTCGTGGTGACTCCTGCGGCTGACTTTGTCCGCATCGTGCGCCAGATGCTCCAAGCGGGCTCCGCGCGATACGACACCAAAGTTGTCAACCTCATCAGCGGCGAAGCCGCTCAGATTCGAGACGCCACGCTGACGGCTCATCCGCAGGATGGTCGCCTCGGCTTCTATGACGTCATCATCCCTGCCCAGCAGAACCCCAACCAGCCTCCCCAGCTCACGCTGATGGACATCTTGGGCGCAGGGCAGAACAACCAGAACAATCAGCAGAACAACGGACAGGCCCCGGGCAGCCAGCCGAAGAAGGAGGAGCCACAGACTCCCTCCAAGTCCTACTACGTGATGCTCGTCGGAGAGCCTTCCCGAGTGGCCGAAGTCGCGCAGTATGTGCAGACTCTCGACGCGCAGATCGCTCGATCCTATTCCGTCAACCGCATTTCGGACATGGGTTCGGTGGTGATTCCGATCATCAGCGGCCAGACAGATCGCATAAAGGAGATGCTGGAGCGAATCCTCGCCTCCAATCCCCGACGCGACGAGTTCTCGCTCACGCAGTCGACGCTGAAGGATGCCTCAAACATCGACCTCGCCACCCAGGTGATCCTGATGATGGGGCCGAACGCTGATCTTGAGGCTCTCAAGATCATGGCGATGACCTTGGACGAAGACTTGAGCAAGGCCGCGGGAATCACCTACAACGCTGACCCCGCCATGCGCGAGCGCACTGACGAGATCGTCGATCTGCGATTCGTGGAGCCCGTTCGAGCAGAATTCATGCTCAAGAACCGCGTTCCAGGGCTGTATGTAACGCTGCTCCCCGATCCGGTTTCCCCCGGCATCACGGGTGAAGACACGCGCAAGACCACCGAGCTTCCGACCGGAGCCCAGGGCGGCGGACAGGCGACACAAGGGGAGAACATCGAGCAGCGACGCTCCATCGGCATCGAGCCGATGAAGCTCTGGCTGCGAGGCACTCCGCAGCAGATCGAAGAGGGCAAACGCCTCCTCGCTCTGATTGATGTCGCGCCCAAGCAGGTCGCATTCGAGCTGCGCGTCATCGAACTGACCAAGGAAGATGCGCTCCGGCTCGGCATTGACTGGAGCATCCTGAACAGTGGTCGAACTGAAATCGGTCGCGTCAACCAGAACGGCAACGGCGTCACTTCCTCCACGGCGGGCACGATCTCGGGCTCCTATGTCTTCAAAGGCATTGAGTCCCTGAACCTCCTCGCCCAGCTCGACAAGAGCGACAACGGCCTCCGATACATCGCCCGACCGAATGGTCTGACGACGGATGGCCGCCCCGTCTCCCTCTTCGTCGGCGACACCGTGCGCTACATCGAAACTCTGCAGACCACCCAGAACGGCACCACCGTTCAGATCGGCACGATCAAGGTTGGCGTCAACTTCAAGGTGACGCCGCGGCTCGGCAGCGACGGAAACATGGCGATGAGCATCGATGCTCTCCAGAGCATCCTGCAGGGCTACACTCCGGTCCCCGGCGGCGGACAGATTCCGCAGACCAGCGACCGCGAAGTCAACCTCTTCGCCAACATCAAGTCGGGCGAGACTCTGGTCCTCGGCGGACTGATCCAGGAAAGCGATCGCAACCGCGTCTCCGGCATCCCGCTCCTCAAAGACCTGCCGATCATCGGCCAGCTCTTCAAGCGAACGGAGAAGGTCAAGAACCGCACCGAAGTCGTGTTCTTCCTCACCGCCGTCGAAGTCGGCGAGGGCACCCGCGAGAACGCGGCCAACCCGCGCGGCAGCGAAGAACGCCTCCCCGACCCGATCACCGAGTATCAGAAGTCGGGCGGCAAGAAAGGCAACTAAGCCCCTCCCGGTCAATCCTCAAACCGTCTCCCAGCGATGAGCTGGGAGACGGTTTTTTGTCCCCCCGGGCCACTCAAACTTGAGCCCTCGCCCTTCAGGGAGGGGATTGGGAGAGGGTGCTCAACAGTAAAGCCTTCAGTCCGAATGGAAACTCAAATCGACTGAAGGCTCTAATCCAGCCACAAGCTCCAAGACAGTTGGGGTGCGATTTAGCTCCGCGACAGAAGGAACAGGGCGTACGAACCCCGCAGGCATTACTTCGATGCCCAGACGAGTGATTCCGGGTTTCTTTGGGGGCGTTCCGGCTGTTTGAGCCTCAAACTTCCCATGAGGACAGTGGAAAATTCCCGTCGGCAGCCTACGTTCCATGGATATTTAGTACGACTCCTTCCCATATGCAATTTCGACGTAGGTTGGCTTGCATCCAGCCCTTTTGAGCAGGGATGACCATTGCCCTCTCCTCACTCAACGAGGGCTAGTTCCCCCCGGCTCCGCTCGGTAGAATACAAGCGTGCCTCAGAACGCCCAGTCAGGCGGAAAAAACCAGGGAGCGGCGGCGGAACCCAAGTCGGGTGCCACCGCCGCTCCTGTGGTGGATGAGGCCATCATCCGCGAGATCTCGCAGGTTCTCACGGTCAAGGAACAAGCAGAGCCCATGGCACAAGAAAGCTTCGACGCAGATCTGATCGTCATCGGCGCGGGCCCCGGAGGGTACGTCGCCGCCATTCGCGCCGCGCAGTTGGGCGCGAAGGTGACCGTGGTCGAGAAGGAGTATCTCGGCGGCACCTGTCTCAACTGGGGCTGCATCCCCTCCAAGGCGCTGATCGCCAGCGCAGACGCCTACCAGAGCACCAAGAAGCACCTCGGCGAGCTGGGCGTGGAGATCAAAGGCGAAGTCAGCTACGACTTCGAGAAGATCATGAAGCGGCGCGACAAGGTCGTCACTTCCCTGCGCGGCGGCGTCGGAATGCTGTTCAAAAAGAACGGCATCACCCATGTCGAAGGCTTCGCGAGCTTCGTGGACAAGAACACAATCGAGGTCGAGAAGGACGGCAAGAAGACCAAGCTCCGCGCCAAGAATTTCATCCTCGCCCAGGGTTCCAAGATCATCGTTCCTCCGATCCCCGGCCTCCAGGGCGGACGCGAAGACGGCATCTGGACCAGCGATGACGCGGTCAGCGCGCCGTTCGTGCCGAAGAAGATGGTCGTCATCGGCGGCGGCGTGATCGGCGTCGAATTCAGCTATGTCTTCAACGCGCTCGGCACCGACGTGACGATCGTCGAAATGCTCCCGAACGTCGTCCCGATGATGGACGCCGACCTGAGCGTTGAACTCGGCAAATCCCTGACCCGCCAGGGCATCAAGCTGATGACCGGCAGCGCGGTCGAGAAGCTGGAGAAGACCAAGGACGGCTGGAACGTCAGCGTCAAGAGCGGCGGAACTTCGACCGTGGTCGAAGCCGATGTCGTGCTCGTCGCCGTCGGCCGCCGCAGCTTCACGGACAACCAGAATCTGGAGAAGATCGGCGTCAAGCTCCACCGCGCCGGAGTCGAGGTGGACGACGAGATGAAGACCAGCGTCCCGAACATCTACGCGATCGGCGACGTGACGGGCCGGGTTCAACTCGCCCACGTCGCGAGCTATGAGGGCTCAGTTGCATCCGAAAACAACGTCAAGGGCGCGCATCGCGAGGCCGACTACCGCGCGATTCCGAACTGCATCTACACGATCCCCGAAGTCGCCAGCGTCGGCCTCACCGAAGGCCAGGCCAAGGAGCAGGGCTACGAGGTGACCGTGGGCAAGTTCGCCTTCCGCCCGCTGGGCAAGGCGATGGCGAGCGGCCACCAGGACGGATTCGTGAAGGTCGTCGCGGAGAAGAAGTACGGCGAAGTCCTCGGCGTCCACATGATCGGCCACGGCGTCACCGACCTCATCGGCCAAGCCGTCGTCGCGATCAAGCTGGAAGCCACGATCGACGTGATGGTGGACACCATCTACGCTCACCCCACCATGACCGAAGCCCTCCTCGAAGCCTACGAGGACACCCACGGCATGGCGATCCACAAGGTCTGAAGATCAACGCTTACAGTCCCAGATCAATGCCGATTTGGGACTGTTTCGCGTCACTGAAGGGTAGTGGCGGCTCTTCCGAGTAAATCTCAAAATGACGGGGCTGACGTAGTACGTACTGACGACCATCCTTAACAAGCAACCCTTCGCACAGAACTACGGCCCAATCCTGATGTGCTTTGATTGCCAATTGATAGTCAGCTTCGTTAAGTTCAATTCTAACTTTACGCCAATGTCCGCCAACACGCGCCCGCACAGTAATAATATGCGGTGCGGATTGATCCTCCGCCTCTAGTCCAATCACCATTCCTTCAAGTGCAAAATCAGGATTTGGAGTTCTTTCTCTCAGAATACGACTAGCTTCTTTTAGAGTCGGGGTTTCGCTCCGTTGAAATCTGACTTCAGAGACTACGTCTGGCGAAGGTGCCCTTGCGGGGGACCACCCAACGGAAACGTTGGCCTCCTCCGCTCCAGCAACCTCGGTCATCGAAATAACCGCATCTAGAAGGTTCGAACTGACTCCCGTGGCAACCGCATCTATAAATGGCTTCACACTATGAGTCATTGATGAAACTGTGCTGGCCTCCTTTACAGCCCGCAAAGCCCTGAACAGAGTTTCAGTAACTCTTCTCTCAAATGGTTCACTTCGCGGCGCCGGCACATCGACAAAGTCCAATCTAGGTTGCTCTGAATTTTGGAGTAAGTCTGGTGGGATACGAGTACGCATTGTAATCACGTAGCTCCCTTGTTCAGTCTGTCCCAACCGCGCTTCCTTCAAAAAGTTTTCTACAACGATAGATCGTCTAGACCCATACGCGGCTCTTGGGCTATCAGCAGCCAGGGCGGCAGCTAATAGGAGAGCCCGTGCAGACTCGACTAGTACCGTGCCAGCATCTAAGGGGACAGTACCATCCGCAAAACTTTCATGAACTGCCCGAACACGAATCACATCAGAGCCTACGGCCTGTACATTTGCCAGAATCTCGAGTTGTGACCTTCCTTCCACTTCTGCAACTAACTTAATTGCTCGGCCAATGCCCTCTGGATAGTCCACCAGGGACTCATCAAGGGGAACCACGACTTCAGCCTCTTGCTCATGGAAGAGCCTTCTAAGAACAGATCTAAATCCAGGCTCTGTAACAGCAGACTTCCATCCCGAAAAGGTCAGATAGGAAAGCAAATCATTGAAGCTAACCGACTTAAATGTTGAAAGATCTTGGATATCGACATTCATGGTCGACCACCATTACCTATGGTAGACATAATTCTACTTAATGCTTCCGGCGAAAATATGTTCGACCTAGGCACCGCCACAGTGACTGACGCTGTATTTGTGGTTGCTGGCATACCCCAAAGACTCCGCCAATATGCACACCTATACACTTGAGTTTTAAACTCGGCTTGCTTGAGCCAACCTTCGGGATCATTGGGCAACAGCATCACCACCAGAATTCGGGGTACCAATGTTCGTTGCCTCAAGTCGTTATAATTTTTGACCTTCAAAGGAAAATTAATATCCTGTGAACCTAGAACATCCAAAGAGGTAGCCTTCAACTGAACCTCAACCATCGGTGAGTGTAAGGCAGTTCCCGGCTGTGTAGACGAAATTGTAATATCGACGCTATCATCATCAACCCGA
Organism: Armatimonadota bacterium; assembly: GCA_023428805.1. Classification (GTDB taxonomy): domain Bacteria; phylum Armatimonadota; class Fimbriimonadia; order Fimbriimonadales; family Fimbriimonadaceae; genus JAEYWW01. The sequence continues at coordinate 13,450 of JAEYWW010000382.1, forward strand.
TATTCCCGCACTGCGCAACGTGCGGTTGAAGCTACCGCGAGAGCGTACGCCAAGCTCAGTTGCTCCTTCTGCTGATCAAGGGTCATCTTAGTTGTGCGAGCAAGGTACCTTGAATTCTTTGTAGATTGGTCCTTATTTACAGCCAGCTACGCTGTTTCTAAGCTAGTGCTGTCGAAGAACTCGGTCTTTGCCGAGTACAGTTGTTATCACAATTGATCTAATTGGTGCGTCCATGGCACTGATCTTAGGCAGGGTGAAACATGATGTTAATCAAAAAGTACAAACATATTTTACTATTATCGAAGGTAATCTTGGGTCATGCCCGACATCGCCTTCGACCGTTACTACCGGTACGACGAACTGACTGAACTTCTTCGAGCCTACGCCAGTGAGAGCCCGGACTTGATCGACTTGGAAGCCATCGGTCAGAGCC